>NZ_DFTP01000107.1:0-214 GCF_002381585.1 Marinimicrobium sp. UBA4209 | reverse complement strand
GGTGCTGGACGTGGGCTGCGGCAACGGTTATCACTGCTGGCGGATGCTCGGCGCGGGCGCATCCCGGGTCATCGGCATTGATCCATCACCGCGTTTTGTCGTGCAGTTTCTCGCCATTAAACGATTGCTCGGCGGGAACCCGCCGGTGGACGTGGTACCGGTCGGCATAGAAGCCCTCCCCCCCAAACTGGAGGCCTTCGATACCGTGTTCTCG
>NZ_DFTP01000028.1:12622-13500 GCF_002381585.1 Marinimicrobium sp. UBA4209 | reverse complement strand
CAGGCGCACGCCGGTGTATTCGGCGTCGACCCCGCCGGCCAACTCACCGGGTGCGGTAGGCAGGTCGAAGGGTGAGCGGAACGCCAACGCCATAGCGGCGATGAAAAACAACACAAAGCCCAGCGGTTGGTAAACTATGTTCCATAAACCGGCCTGAGACTCGACGATGGCACTGTTTAGCAGGGACTCAGCGCGCATGGCGGTCGCCGTAATGGGCATGACGATAAGCATGGAGTAGGCGATAAGCTGGCCGAGAAAGCGCCAGCCACCGACCATCGCGTAGGCGCCATTCGGGCCCCAACCCGCCATAATCAGCGATACCAACACATAGGCAAGCACCGCGTTGAGAAACAAGGCGCCGGTGGCCAGATCAGCGATGACCAGATCCGGCGCCAGCGGAAGCACGGCAGCACCGAGCACCGCTACCACCAGCAACAACACTGGCGCGGTCTCGAAAAACAACCGGTCGGGTTTGCGCGCCAGGATGGACTCCCGGCCCAGGTGCGACAGGCCCGCCAGCAGCGGCGCAACCGGTCGCAGGCGGCCGGTCGTGAGCCAGGCCTCAATCACAGCCAGTAACCAAGCGCCAACCAGCAAGGTGAGCAACACTAAGGCGACAGTCATGAGGTCACCTCCCAGGGCGAGAGATCCAGTGACCCGACCGCCACCAGGGCATCGCCCAGCTCCTGGCCCTCGACCAAATCGGCGACCAAGCCGATATGTTGGCTGCAGGCGCTATCCAGCTCGACCGATACCACCTGCCCTCGCTCCTGCGTTAGTCGCAATGTGGCGCGGCCACGCGGCGTTTCCACGGTCGCCTCTCCCGTTCCGGAAGGGTTGTCGATGGCGCGCAGCTTGGGGAGCTCAGGGTCTCCGGC
>NZ_DFTP01000028.1:12359-12520 GCF_002381585.1 Marinimicrobium sp. UBA4209 | reverse complement strand
GATCTCAACATGCCGCTGCCGGAGACGCGCCCAGGCGTCCCCGGCGCTCTCAGCGCGCATTTCGAAACCCAGCTCGCGATACATTGCATCCGCCTGGCGGGCGTCTTCGGTTCGGCCGGAGGCGCGGGCCACCGTGCCTCGTAGATCCTGGGAGCCGTGGG
>NZ_DFTP01000028.1:0-12180 GCF_002381585.1 Marinimicrobium sp. UBA4209 | reverse complement strand
GTCGGCGCGCTGGGTTTCCAATTGCAAAGCCGCCGCACGACGCGTTAACCAGACAAAGCTGAGCTGGCGCCCCAACTGAGCCAGCCAGCCCAGGTGGCTGGCGATGCGCTCGCGCTCAAGAGCGGCCGCCCGGCCCCGCTCGACGGCCGGATCTGGCTCCAGACCGGCCGCCTGCTCGATAGCGCGACAGGCCAAGAGGCGATAACTTACCGGTGCCAACGGCATAGCCGCCGCCAGGCGCTCGATGAAGGTTTCGACCGCCACCTCTTCAGATGACGTGTTCATAGCTACCAGAGATGTTGCTTGGCCCTCGGTCACCCCATCGCCGTCGAGCGTCAAGGTTAGCTTCAATCCGCCCGGCAAACCGGGAAAGCAGGGGCCGAAGGGCACCTCAAGCCAGTCCATTGCCAAACCATCGGCACTGCGGGGCAGGTCTTTGGTAACCTCGACCATGGACATGAATCCGGAACTGTCGTGGTCGTGGTCGTGGTCGTGGTCGTGGTCGTGGTCGTGGTCAGAATGATCATGCCCGTCATGGTCGTGCCCGGAATGGTCATGGTGGTGCTCGTGATCGTGCTCCGACACATCTTCCTTCACGCTCTCGTCTTCTCCGGGCTTATGCGGTTCTAGATCCATGCCGCATTTGGGGCACCTGCCCGGCTCGCTTCTGACTACTTCTGGATGCATGGGACAGATATATTCAGTGCCGGATTGTTCTTGAGCCGGGCCCTGTTGGTGACCGTGATCCTGGCCCTGATGATCCTCATGCTCATGGCAATGAGCATGCTCGTGATCGTCGTCGCCCTGATGCTGTTCGTGGTCATGAGCGTGTTTATGATTCTGGTGATGGCCGTGATGGCGCTCATGACTCTGTCCATGATCATTGTGGTGAGCATGGTGATGATCGTGTTCCTCGCTCTCATGCTTATGATCATGATGATGTTCGTGGTGCTCGTGGCCGCGGTTCTCGTCGTGTTCCCCGGCATCAGAGTCGCCGCCGGCTTCGCGCGCCACCAAATCCATGCCGCATTTGGGACAGCTACCTGGTTCGTCTTCCACCACTTCTGGGTGCATGGGGCAGACGTATTCGGTTTTGGTTTGCAGGATTGATGAGTCAAAATCGTCGGGCGAGGCGGCGAAGGCGCCTTCGGCCAGCAACCGCTGCAGCCGAGTGGCCGACTCCGTCAGTTCGGTTTGTGAGAGACCCGCGGAAACGTCAAATTGAGGTAAAGACGAAGGTGCTGACCCACCGAGCATTAGAATAGCTCGCGGCCGAGGCATCTGGGCATAAAGCACTGCTGTGGCCTCGTACAACTTCTGAGATAGCTCACCGATAATCAGAAGCACAGTGGCGTCGCGCGGCGTGGCGGCGATGCGCATGCCTGCGGCCGCCAGGTCCAGCCCATGCGCCAGAGCCACTTCTGGCCCAGGGACTACCAGGCAGCTCAAATTGCGCGCCAGAGCCTGCCCAACCCACCTTCGCAGGATAGATGGACGCCCTTTGCGTGCGCCGGCAAGTGTCGTTGCGGCCTCAGACATCACTGCCGCCTCAGAGCGCCCTGGCTCCATCCGTAAAGCAGCCCGAGAAAGAGAATCGCAAGAAACACGCCCATATCAAGTAAAGCAACCAGCCCTACCTCCTTGAACACAACCGCCCAAGGGTACATGTAGGCCATCTCCATATCGAACGCCAAGAACAGCAACGCATAACCGTAATAGCGCGCATGATAACGTCCCCAGACCGGATCGCGTGACAGCACCCCCGCACTCGCCGGCACATCCTTTCCCGGCTCCTGCCGTGTCGCCCCCAAACTACGAGCCAAGCCATAAAGGCTCAACACCGTACCCAGGACACCCAGGGCTAACCCCAGCAGCAATGAGTATTGTTGTGTAGCGCTCATAACGTCTAACTTCTCAAGTTTACTCTGGCACAGGTTCGTGAGATCTAACTCTCTATTGCACAAAAAATATGGAACCCCGTTCAACGAATGGTTCGACGAAGATCAGTTTCAAGTCTAGACACCCTTGCCGGAAGCGCAAACTATCCCTCTACTCACGCGGTCAGAACCTCCGCCTTCTACTGAGTTTTAACAAGTAGATTCGACTACGGCACGTCCTTGAAGTCGCGAATATGCAACAGATCTTCTACCGGGAGAACGGCCACAAACCCGTCGCTGTCGAGCCCCTTGTGGACCGTCCGGGCAATGGTTTTCACTATTTTTTCCGCCCGACCCGCTTCCTCGAATATCTCGGCGCGAACCCAGTCAGCCATAGTGTCCTCTGCATAGTAGTTCCGGTACTCGCCGAAACCGCGTACCTTGGAAACCGTCAAGCCGGACACGCCAATTGCTTTCAGCGCGCCCTCGACTTTTTCAAGTTCTAACGAGGAAAATATTGCCGTTACTTTGCAAAATTTCGTATTCATCATAACTCCACTACATTAAGGAAATTGAGCGACGAGCAACTCAGATCATCCCTTCTTCCAGTAGTTAAACATTCGAAGCTAAACTGCAGTCAAAAACGGTACACACTTCTATTTTCTACGCCTCTTCAAAACTCAGTCGCCACGTTTGTTACATGGCCAATCCGCAAACGCCAGAAAATAGAGAAAGGCAAGATTAACGAGTGGAATCAATATCAAAACGCCCAAAATTCCCGGATACCCAACACGCTGGCAAATACGCCACGTCGGTATCACAACAATAATGGCAACAACCAGCATCCATAACCAGTGGCCCGCGCCCATGGTGCTTCCTAACATGTTACCTTCAATCATATTCAAAGCTCCATTTCAATTGGTTAATTCAGTGGTGATGAGAATGAGTGTGCTCTCCAGTCGGCGGCTCTACCCCCGACGTTTTTTTAAGAAATATCTGCTCGCCAACCGCAATTAGGACCATCGCCACTACGGCCACGCCGATCACGAACGGATCCGTATTCAGTTTGACCCAGACAAAACCTCCGAGCGCCAGTAAATCGAGAGCAATGGCTGTAACGGGTACCCACGCTTTGGCCTTGATGTCCTCACGCAAGTAGCGAAGCACGCCCCAGTGAATGGCGATATCCATTATCAAGTAGAACACAATTCCCAGAGCGGCAATCCGAGACAGATCAAAAAATGCGGTCAGAAACAAGCCCAAAACGACAGTATAGACCAGAGTGTGCTTCTGGATACTCCCAGGCATACCAAAATGATTGTGTGGGACCAGCTTCATTTCAGTCAGCATGGCCAGCATTCGTGAGACCGCAAAAATGCTGGCTAGAATGCCGCCCGCAGTAGCCATCATTGCAATGGCCACCGTGAACCAGACCCCATAGTTTCCCAGTGCTGGGCGCGCGGCAGCGGCCAGGGAATAATCCCGCGTCTCGATGATTTCGGCCAATGAAAGGTTGCTCGCAACAGCGAAACCAACGAGTGTGTAGATCACGACGCAAGCAGCGATAGAAATCACAATGGCACGACCGACATTACGCTTAGGATTTTTCACCTCAGAGCCGCTATTGGTAATGGTCGTAAAGCCTTTAAACGCCAATATCCCCAGAGCCGTAGCCCCCAGGAAGTTGCCTACGGTTCCCGCCTCTCCGGGGCTTGAGAAGTCCACTGAAAGACTGTCCGCGACCCAGATTCCGACCAGCCCGAAAATGATAATGCCCGCAATTTTCAAAATACCGATAAATGAGGCCACGCCCTGGATCAACCGATTACTTGAAAGATTGACCAGAAAGGCGGCGATGATGAGGGACACACCGAGAACAGGCACCATTATGCCGCTCTGGTCGCCACCGAAGAGCTGCATGGTGTAAGAGCCGAAAGTGCGGGCGAGAAAACTCTGGGCAATCACCATGGAAAAATACATCAGCAGAGCGTTGAACGCTGTTGGCAAGCGATTGCCATAGGCCTTGTGCAAATACATGCCAATGCCACCGGCGGACGGGTAGGCATTGGAAATCTTGATGTACGAATAGGCGCTGAAGCTGACGATGACGGCGGCGGCCAGGAACGCCAACGGGAAAAGGACGCCGGTCATCTGCGCCATCTGCCCGGTAAGCGCAAAGATACCGGCGCCAATCATGACGCCGGTTCCAAGCATGACCGTGCCCGGCAAGGTCAGACTTCCTTCCTCATAACGGGTTGTTCTGTCTAGGTTATTTGCCATGCATCCTCCGGCATTTGGTTACTCAACACAGCGCTTTAGAACCACATACGAACACCGACCACGATGCCAGCTTCGGACTCATCACCGCCCTCTGCACGAATCTGGTCAGCCTTATCGCCCAGGGATCGACTCCAGTAGCCCCCGATGTAAGGCGCGAACTCTCTGGCCAGTTCGTACCGATAGCGTAACCCCACACGAACATCGTTAACCCCACTGGGGCGACCGTACTTTTCGGCGTCAGTCAGCGCGGCGGCAATCTCCACGCGGGGCTGAAGATACGACACTTGGGACATACGAAGGTCGTACTCGGCCTCAATGCTCGCGGCTATATCTCCATCTTCATTAATCATAATGGAGTTGTCCATTTCAAACCGATAGGGAGCTACTCCAAATAGACTGAACACAACATAGTTTTCGCGATTCGCCCCCGACGCCAACGAACCCCGGGTACCAATACCGCCCTGCAGCTCCCAGAATGGGGCGATCAAACGACTGGCCAGCACCTCCGCGCTTTCCAGCTCAGTGGGCTCTCCATCATCCTTCCGGTTTTCGCCTTCACTTTTAAAATAGATTCGATTCCGATCCCCGCCGTACCAAGCCAACATATCCCAGACGATCAAGCTTTCCTCGTTATCGGTGCGGGTGGCCTCCAGACGGTCAAACAGTACTTGACCGGTTCGGTAGGGTTTGACCGGGTCCGGCCAGTCGTCTTCCGCGTGGCCCGCATGCACCGTGCTGGTCATTCCCACCAGCGTTAGAGGCATCAAAATGTTCAGTTTTCTCATAAGTCCTCCTTAGCTGACGTTGACGACGCGGAACATGCCCGCCTTCATGTGGTACAGCAGATGGCAGTGAAAGGCCCAGCTGCCGGGCGCATCGGCGCTGATTTGCAACGAGACCACCTCACTGGGCTTGAGGCTGATGGTGTGCTTGCGCGGACGGGGATACTGGCCGTTTTCAAGCTCCATCCACATGCCATGCAAATGGATCGGGTGTTCCATCATGGTGTCATTTACCATAATCAGACGCAGGCGCTCTCCATGGTTGAACTCCACAGGGCCATCGACCTCGGTAAACTTCACACCATCAAAGGACCACATGTATTTTTCCATGTTGCCGGTAAGGTGAAGCTCAATGTCCCGTTCCGGCTCCCTCTCGTCTGGCCAGGGATGAGCGCCGATCAGATCGCCATAGACCAGAACGCGATGATCCACATCCTCAAGACCAACGCCAGGCTCATTCAGCCGGCTGACCGGGTTGCGAGCAATCATCGCTGCGGCGGGACCATGGCCGCCCGGCGCGTGCTCGATGCCAAGATCCGGGGCCGAAGGCCGTTGTTGAGATGCCGCCATACCCCCGCCATGGTCACCGTGCATCTCATGCTGGCCCCCCATACCGGATTCATCGCCCTTGGAAGACGACATATCCATGCCATCCATATCGTGGCTCATTCCCATGGCCGCCATACCCCGCTCGGGCACCGGCCGCAAATCGGGCACCTGTGCTTGCTGCCCCACCTCCGTTGCGAGCGTGCCCCGGACATAACCGCTGCGGTCCATACTCTCCGCGAACAGCGTATAGGGCCGGTCGCTTTTCGGCGTCACGATGACATCGTAGGTTTCCGCCACGCCGATACGGAATTCATCGACTGTGACTGGCTTGATCGGTTGACCGTCGGCGGAGACCACCACCATCTCAAGGCCCGGAATGCGAAAATCAAAAAACGACATGGCCGATCCATTGATGATTCTCAACCGGACCTTTTCGCCGGGCTTGTACAGCGCTGTCCAGTTTGTTGCATTATCACGGCCATTCATCAGATAGGTATAGGTGGATCCGGTCACATCCAGCAAATCCCGGGAGCTCATGCGCATTTGGTTCCACATAGAGCGCTCTTTCCAGGTCTTCTCCAGACCCTGGCGGCGAATGTCAGCCAGGGTATCGCCCAGAGTACGCTGCTGGTAGTTGTAGTAGCCTTCCGCTACCGTCAGGTTGCGGAACACCTCATGCGGGTCTTCAAAGGTCCAGTCGCTCAGGACGATCACATGCTCCCGGTCGGCGCCAATATCGCCGTCTGCCGGGTCAATCACCAGAGGCCCGAGGTGACCCAACTGTTCCTGCAAGCCTGAGTGACTGTGATACCAGTAAGTTCCATTTTGTTGAACGTCGTACTCATAGCTGAACGTCTCTCCCGGCTTGATACCGGGAAAACTCACGCCAGGCACGCCATCCATATTTTCAGGCAGAATGATGCCGTGCCAGTGGATCGAGGTGTCGTCACTCAGTGCATTGGTGACGTTCAGGCGAGCTCTCTGTCCTTCTTTCAGCCTGATCAGCGGCCCAGGCATGCTGCCGTTAATGGTGATCGGCCTGCCGATCTTTCCACCAATATTCATCTCCTCCCGGCGAATATGTAAATCGATCGCAGAGCCAGCGTTGACCACATCGCCATAGCTTCGTCCCAGGGGAGACGCCCAGGTCGGCGCCATCCTGGCCATAGCGAGGGCCGATGCCACCCCGATCGCCGATTTGATAAAGCGTCGACGGCTCGCCTCTATCGGTTTTCCCATCATGCAACCTCCTGACTCTTGTAAACTCTCGCAAAATGGATCTGACTCCAGGGCCCACCAGGCGGTAGCCCAAGCTAATGATGAGGAGCTTCAGCGGAACCCCGAGCAGTCAAGACTTGATACTGCTCGTGGGACAGCTCGGGAAGGCGTCTCAAGAAAGCCACCATGCTCCAGATTCGCTCGTCATCATGGTTCGGACCCCAGCCCGGCATGCCGGAGGCTTTGATGCCGTGTTTTATGACCCAAAACCTATGTTGGGCCCGCGACTCAAGATCCTCTTCCCCTTGATGCGGTTGCGTCAGATCCGGTGGCGCGGGATTGAGGCCCAAGGTGAAATCACTCTCATCCTTGCCCGGTTTGAGATGGCAGCCGGCACACATGTCATTGTAATCAGCGCCCCCGGCCAGCAGGCGCTCGGACGTGTCCAGATCCGCGGGCACTTCAATCCCGCTCGACGCCCGGTCAACCGAGCGTTCGCGCAGTGTTTCCAGCGCCCAATAAGTCAGTGGCGTATGGTGATCGTCCGCGCCGACGGGATACAAACCCGAGTAGATGAACGCTACAGCCGCCGCTATGGCAATGACGAGCGCAGCGATTAGGCATTTGATGCAAGACAGAAACCTAGGGGCCGCCATGTGCTCTCCTTTATGCTTTAGTGGTCGTGTTGGGAATTACGCGCTGCGTCGTCATCGGACTCGGAGTGCTTGTGCTCGGACTCCTTTGAGTCGGCATCCTTCTTATCCATGTGCTGCTTGCACTTCTTCATCATGGCCTGCATGACCGGGTCATCCATGTCCATCTCGGCGTGGTCCATGTCTTTCATTTCTGAGCATTTCGGCTTTTCGGCCTCCTCCATATGCTCCGACGGCTCATGCGCCTGCACGGCTAGGACCAAAATAAGCGCTGGCAGGGCGGCCAACCAACGTAAAGTTTTGTGTGTCATGGGGTAACTCCTCAATTGGAACGAAAGTGAACAGCCATTGCTGTTTTCAACAACCAACACTCACTCTAACAAACTGGCCCTGTCTGCCAGATGACTCAAACATTACATTTTTGTAATGTTCGTGTAACCTTGTCGTTGGACACAGTCAGCTACACTCGTGCGATACGGATCAGAAGAGGTGCTTCATGCGACTGCTGGTGGTAGAAGACGAAGTAAAAACAGGTGACTATCTGCGCCAAGGCTTGACCGAAGCCGGCTTTATGGTCGAGCTGGCACGCAACGGTCTCGACGGCCATCACCTGGCGATGACGGAGTCTTTTGAGCTGATAGTTCTGGACGTCATGCTGCCAGATGTGGACGGGTGGCGCATCGTGCAGTCATTGCGCGAAGCCGGCCGCCAGACTCCGGTGCTGTTTCTAACGGCACGTGACGCTGTGGACGACCGCGTAAAGGGCCTGGAGCTGGGCGCCGACGATTACCTGGTGAAACCTTTTGCCTTTACCGAACTTCTGGCCCGAATACGCACATTACTGCGCCGGCGATCCGCGCCTACCCTGTCGGAACAACTGGAGATTGCCGACCTGTCTCTTGACCTGCCAAAACACCGCGTTACCCGCGCCGGGAAGAAAATCAACCTCAGCCACAAGGAGTTTTGCCTTCTGGAGCTTATGGTCCGTCGGCGTGGCGAGGTGTTGCCTCGTTCGCTAATTGCTTCCCAGGTATGGGATATGAACTTCGATTCCGACACCAATGTGATTGATGTGGCCATTCGTCGATTGAGGGCCAAAATTGACGATGATTTCGAGCCCAAACTGATTCACACCGTGCGTGGCATGGGCTACAAACTTGACGTGGAAACCGACAATGAAGATCACTAATCGGCAACCACTGTCGCTGGCCGCTCGGGTCATGGTGTTTGTGGGGCTGGCCATTGGGCTCAGCCTCTTCCTGATCGGGAACCTCGTTCTCAGTGCCGTCGAACGTCACTTCGCCGAACAGGATGCCGTTGAACTGGCCGTAATGACCGAAGCCGTTGTCGAAGCCTTGCAGAGCGGTGCCAACGGTTCCGCACGACAGACTGATGCCTTGGCTAACGCCATATCCGGACATCACGGAGTCTTTTTCCAAGTTCGGGATGAGCAAGGCGATGCTATCTACAGCATGCCGGGTGCCGACCTGTCGCAAGCATCCGATACCCTCTTCCCAGCGTCCGAAATCAATGCAGGCAACGTGCAAACCTGGCAGGAAGGCGATAAGACCTTCCGGGGTGTGATCTCTGAGAGTGAGGTCGGAGGCCGGAGTTACTCGATCACTACGGCCATTGATATGGGCTTCCACCTGGAGTTTCTCCAGAGCTTTCACCGCACGTTGTGGCTTATCATGAGCCTCGCCGGCGCCATTACCCTTCTGGCCGCCTGGTATGGCATTCATCAGGCCCACGCGCCCCTGCGCGATTTGTCTGACAGAATCGGCGATATCCAGGCCGATCGGCTTCACGTGCGCCTCGACCCAGCCTCGGTGCCATCGGAGCTACAGGGCCTGGTCACCTCGTTCAATCACATGATCGGTCGGCTGGAAGACAGCTTTACTCGCCTGTCGCACTTCTCGGCCGACATCGCACACGAGTTGCGTACGCCGCTCACCAACCTCATTACCCAGACCCAAGTCGGCCTGGGAAAGGCCAGAGATAGGGAAGAATACCGTGAACTGCTGTATTCCAATCTGGAGGAGCAGGAGCGCCTGGCCAAGATGGTCAATGACATGCTGTGGCTGGCCAAGAGTGATCACGGTCTCCTCAAGCCTGTACAGACACCGCTGGATTTAGCGAGGGAGGTGAATGCGCTGTTCGATTTTTTCGAGGCACTGGCGGAAGAGAAGCAAATCCGCCTGATATTGGAAGGCCAGGCACCCCCCATTCATGGTGACCGGGCCATGCTGCGACGAGCGATTTCCAACCTGCTCTCCAACGCCATCCGCCTCACACCCTCGGGGGAGACGGTACTCGTACAACTGGCCAGAACCGGAGACCAAGAGGTCTCGCTAAGCGTCCAAAATCCGGGTTCGGAGATTCCCGCCGAACATTTACCCAACATTTTCGACCGCTTTTATCGCGTCGACCCGTCGAGAGCTCGTCAAAGCGAGGGCGCAGGACTTGGGCTCGCTATTGTCAAATCCATCGTCGAGGCTCATGGTGGTCGCGCTGAAGCAACATCGGCGCGAAACATGACCATTTTCACGCTCACCTTTCTCGAAGACTGAAACGAACTATGTCTTCTCATGTTGTAGATGAGCGCCGCCACATGCCCAACGTTTACGCCAAGCTTCCACATCAAAGGTTCCAGCATGCCAAGTGGCAATGATGATGTCCGAGAAGGACTCTTCGCCCAGACGCACTGGATAACCGAACAACGCGGCGTGGTCTTTCTCCTGATACCAGCGCTGCGCGTAAACCGGCTTACCACTGGTGACCGCCACCTCCACCATTGATGGCTGAATCCTCTTGACCCAGTCCGCACGTTTTGACTGGCTGGAAGACAGTTCGCTTTGGCTCGCGCCATCCAGAACGTCGCGACTAAGTGGAGTAAGTGTTCCGGTGGCAACCAGTTGATAATCAGTGTTCATGATTGGGCTCCTGTGAATATGGCTACATATCAACAGGCGAGCCCATCAAGAATTACTACCTATCCCGGCATATGGGCGCCTTGTCGGCGCCCATAACTCAATCACCACATCCATCCGCCGACTGAAGTCTGACTTGTCCGGAATGAGTGGTAGCCATCGTCAAAGGATTTGGTGGCGGCTTTCGTAAGGTAGCTGCCCCGCAAGAAGAGCTTCTGAAGCTCCCATTCAACGCCCCGCCGAACAAGATACTGCCCATCTACGGGAAAGTTCGCCAGCCCCTTCCCCTCGAATTCCGGCAACATCAACACATTCGCCCAGGACTCAGCTATCACGTTGTGCAGATTCTCTCCAGAGTAATTGAAATTACCCAGCGTGTTGAAGGCATGGCCGTTCAACAGAATCAGCAGATGAAAATGTGGTTTCGTCTCACCTGCCTTGTATTCACGTGCCCAAGCATAGTGGAGCTTCGCTGGGTGAATACGGCCCTTTCTGAGTTGATACCGAGACAGCCTGTATTTCAACACCTCCCAAAACCGCCTGATGTACTCATTGCCAAGCGCTTCTCCTTCGAGAGGCCAGTAGCTCACCGGGAACCTAAGATCTACCCGAACTGCAAATACACGGCTGTTGTCCATTAGGGATTCCAGCGCCACCTCGTACAGTCGCTCCAGATACTCCTCAATAAGCGGTCCTCTGGTTACCTGAACCGGGAGGTTTCGGTAGTGATGATCTTCGTGGAGTGTTAAGTGGCCCAGCTTGGCTTTAGGTTGGTCGTGGTGTTCAAATGTAGTTGGTTTCATGGCTACTCCAATAGGTAGGTTTATTGACATACCGTCAGGAGGCTCCATCAACTTTTACACCACGTCAGGCTCTCGCTCGCTATCGACGTTATATGAGGGCTGCTTTGAGGCAGCCCATTACTCCGCTGCTACCGCTTCCCATGCTTACTATCGTGCATGGGTTCATCCACACTGGCGTGTGTGTATATTACTATTCCCTACATGACTGGACACATGAAGCCCCGACGTAGACAGAGCCTAAGGAACGGGCGCTCGGCAAGTCACGGCGTTTTTACGCTGTCGATTATTTCGAAGAGTTTTGAAGAAGCCTATCAAACCCGGCCTCCTCTTGGACGGGACCGCCCTACTGAATTTGGCCGTAAGACCTGCCCAGGGGATTAGAGGCGTCCGGGCTGAAAGTTATTCCCGTCAGCCCCTCGCTGACGCAGAGATCCCTTACCGGCTCACCGCAAAAAACCCCCTTGTAGAGATCCAGCTCAGTTTTAAACATTGGGACGCCGGCAAGCCTTGCCTCAACAAACCCAAAGTGCACCAAGTTTCCGTGCTCGTCGTAAGCAGTCGCAGATTGAATAATCGCATCATACTGCTCTGCCGTGGAGGTGGGGTTGAAAATATATCCTTTGCGCCCGCCGAAGGTCACTGGCAGGCACTCCCCGCTCTGCTCCAACAGATCGCCCAGGACCAAGAATGCTCTCTCGGACAGGAATAGCCGCCCGAAGTTTTCCGATACGTCCGGCACTTCGGTCGCTCTCGAACCCTCGCAGGGGCGGAACTCAATCTCTAGCGGCTTCCAGACGCCTTGATACGCCTTGGGTTCAGCGTTAAAGGCAAAGGTTCCGTGTTCCTCCCCCAGCTTGGTCATAGACTCCACCGGCGGAATGACATGCATTAGGTACGACTCATCGTGCAGAATTCGATAGATCATTTGAGCTGGCTCGCTGGCAGCATGACGTATGGCGGGAAGCTGGAGGTCTGGAGCTTAAAGCGAACCATTCGGAGCGCGTCCGCCAATGAACGGTCGTCCTTGATACGGACGTGATCAATGAGGGTGCCCAACCAGCGGTAATTGTTCGGCGACAATTACGGTG
>NZ_DFTP01000001.1:200-14263 GCF_002381585.1 Marinimicrobium sp. UBA4209 | reverse complement strand
TTGATCATGGTGGTGTGGGAGTCAGTGCCCACGAGGGAGTCCGGATAGGCTTCCAGCTGACCATCGCGCTCGCGGGTGAACACACCGCGGGCCAGATACTCCAGGTTGACTTGGTGGACAATACCGGTGCCCGGCGGCACCACTTTGAAGTTGTCGAAGGCCTTCTGGCCCCAGCGCAGGAACTGATAGCGCTCGCGGTTGCGCTCCACCTCCAGCGCGGTGTTTTTCTTGAACGAGTCTTCACCACCGAAGAAATCCACCATCACCGAGTGGTCGATCACCAGCTCGACCGGCGACAGGGGATTGATCTGCTCGGGCTTGCCACCCAGGCTTTTGACCGCATCGCGCATGGCGGCCAGGTCCACAATGGCCGGCACCCCGGTAAAGTCCTGCAGCACCACCCGGGCCGGTACGAAGGCGATCTCCTGCGAGGGCTGGGCTTTAGGATCCCACTGGGCAAGCGCTTCGATATCCGCCTCGCTGACCAGCCCCGAGTCGGAGTGGCGCAACAGGTTTTCGAGCAGGATCTTGAGGGAATAGGGAAGCTTGTCGACCGGGAAGCGTTTTTCGACTTCCGTGAAGGGATAATAACGATAGTCTTTGCCGCCCACCTTCAGGGTGTCGACGGACCGATAGGAATCTGCCATAACTGCCTCACGGTTTACTGAAAAATGAATCCATCACTGCTTTAGAGATTAGGCCATCGCGGCCCGGGGCGCCAGCGGGCACCGGGGTTTCCATTCGCACGAGTGGGGCAAATGTGCTTTCTTAAATTCATATGGGGCCTTATGCTGTTAATCCAAGCCCTCTTTGCACAGGTTTACACCCACCAGGCTGCCCAGAGCGCGTGACACAGGAGATTCCGACATGTCCCAGCCGCCCATTTTCCGTCGCTGGCCACCGCGGGAGCCGGAGTTGATCCAGCTCTACTCCATGAACACGCCGAACGGGATCAAGGTGGCCCAGGCGCTGGAGGAGATGCACCTGCCCTACGAGCCCCACACAGTGAACATTCTGGAGGGGGATCAGCACACGCCGGAGTTCCTGTGGATCAACCCAAACGGCAAGATTCCCGCGCTGTATGACCCGGACGGCCCGGATGGGCGCCCGATCAGCCTGATGGAGTCCGCCGCGATACTGGTGTATCTGGCCGAGAAAACCGGCACCTTTATGCCCCTGGACCCGGATGGTAAAAGCGCCTGCCTGCAATGGCTGTTTTTCCAGATGGGCCACATTGGCCCCATGTTTGGCCAGTTTGGGCACTTTTTCGTCTATGCCCGGGACAAATGCGATCACCCCTACCCGGTGCAGCGTTACAGCAATGAAACACGACGCCTGCTGGGCGTGCTGGAGCATCACCTGGATAACCGGAATTACCTGCTGGGGGAGAGTTTCAGTATTGCCGATATGGCCATTGCGCCCTGGGTGGACTGCCTGGACACCTTCTATCAGGCGGGAAAGCATCTGAAACTGAAGGAGTTCCCGGCGGTACACCGCTGGCTGGAACGCTGCACCGAGCGCCCCAGCTATGGCATTGCCCGCCGGGTGTGCGACCCCGAGGATCGGGATCGCTGAGACGAATCAGAACTTGTACACGAGGGTAACGTAGGTGGTGGTGTCCGTCTTTTCCTTACCCTCGGTCACGTCGGAGTCCGACTGAACCGTAAAACCGACCTTCATCTGCATGGAGCCGTTGATTCGGGCACTCAGCGAGGTATCAGAGGTAGTACGAGTGTTGTCCTGACCGGATTCAACCGCCAGAGTCTGACGGAAGTCGGCGCTTTCGGTGACCTGCCAGTCGTATTGAGCCGCCGCACGGATAATGGCGCCTTCTTCGTCGACGGTGGTGCCGTCATCCAGTTCCTGCTCGGCCCAGAAATAACCCGGACCGATTTCCACGTCGAGTTGCATGGTGTCCGTTTCAAACAGGCGATCACCATAACCGACGGCGAGCGTGCTGTACTTGGTGTAGGCACCGAACTTGTCGTCGGTGTGAGAACCGAAGATGAACAGATTCGCGTTGTCTTTATCCAGCTTGTAGGCACTCTTCACCGAGCCGGAAATTTTCTCGGCGGTTTTCTCGGTTTCCTTGGTCCCATCCGCCTGGGTGATTTCATCTTCCTTGAACAGCGCGCTGATCACGTACTGGTTTTTCCACATTTCCAGGTCCTGGGTGGCGTCCATTTTGCCCTGAAATGTGGTGGTCTCAGTATTACCGGAAGTCACAATCATGCCCAGCTCGGCGGTCGCCTTCCACACCTTCGCTGCTTTTTCATCCTGGGCCAGAGTCGGCGCCGCGTTCAATGCCGCCAGACCGGCCGCCAGTGCTGTGAGTCGAAACTTCATAAAAGCTCATCCCTTACTGTTCAGAAAAAACGCCTAGTTTACACAACTCACCCGGGGTTTTCCCGCCGGGTCGATTTTTCGTCGTCGGTAAAAGAGTGATATAATTCACTTTTTTACTCCCCGGGAACTCATGACTCAGAACCACCGGCCTAACGCGACACCAGCCCCGGTCAGCCGGCGCTTCTGCGCCGCCCCGATGATGGATTGGTCAGACAGGCACTGTCGGACGTTCTGGCGGCTGCTCAGCCGTGAAACCCTCCTCTACACCGAAATGGTCACCACCGGCGCGCTGATTCACGGCGACCGGGCCCGGCACCTGGATTACAACGCCGTGGAACACCCCCTCGCCCTGCAACTGGGCGGCAGCAACCCGACGGAGCTGGCCGAGTGTGCCCGCATGGCGGAAGACTGGGGCTATGACGAGGTGAACCTCAACTGCGGCTGCCCGAGCGACCGGGTACAGAACAACAAAATCGGCGCCTGCCTGATGACCGAACCGACGCTGGTGGCCGAATGCATCGACGCCATGCAACAGGCCGTATCCATCCCGGTGACCGTCAAGCACCGTATCGGGGTGGACGATATGGACGCCTATGAGGGGCTGTCACAGTTTGTGGGCACCATTGCCGAGACGGGCTGCCGCACCTTCATCGTGCACGCCCGCAAGGCCTGGCTGAAAGGCCTGAGTCCCAAAGAAAATCGTACCGTTCCGCCGCTGGATTACGACCGGGTGCGGCAGCTCAAGCGGGAGTATCCGGACCTTGAAATCATCATCAACGGCGGCATCAATACCCTGGAGCAGGCGGAAACCCTGCTGGAAGACCTCGATGGGGTCATGATCGGTCGGGAGATTTACACCAATCCCTACCTTCTGGCGAGGGTCGATCAGCAGCTGTTTGGCGCCACCCGACCGGTCCCGACCCGCGCCGAGGTGCTGGACGCCTTCCGGGACTATATGGGAACTGAGCTGGCCCAAGGCGTGTCCCTGAAGTATATGACCCGACATATTTTGGGCCTGTACCAGGGCCAGCCCGGCGGCAGGCAATTTCGCCGCATCATCAGCGAGCGGGCGTTCAAGCCCGGTGCAGGACTGGAAGTACTCGATGCGGCCAGAGCCCGCGTCGAGCCTGATATAATGGCTGTGTAGATGCCATTTCATGCCGTACCGGTGAGTTGTGTTACGGCGGATCCGCTTCGCTTATCCGCCCTACGGGTAGCGCGGCAGCACGGCCGATGGCGTAGGGCGGATCGGTCCGACGCCTCGGAGCGAAGCGCATCCGCCGTAAAAAGAGCGCCAATCTGGAGAGCAAAAGCCAAAACTACAAGCGGGAAGCAATTTGTAATACAATAAGGACACAGATCGAACACAATCGGCCACAGACAGGCCCGGCACCCAAGATGGCCGGCCGCTGGCCGCCAACCATTCACTCAACACGTTAAATATAGGACGGGATAACAGTGACTACGAAACTCGAACAGCTGAAGAAAATGACCGATGTGGTCGCGGATACCGGTGACATCTCTGCCATCGAAAAATATCAGCCGCAAGATGCGACCACCAACCCCTCACTGCTGCTCAAGGCCGCCCAGATCCCCGAATACGCCGAGCTGGTGGATGCGTCCATTGCCGCAGGCAAGAAAGAGGGCGGCACCGAAGCTGAGCAGATCAGCTACGCCTGCGACCACCTGGCGGTGGCCGTGGGTTGTGAAGTACTGAAGCTGATTCCGGGTAAGATCTCCACCGAAGTGGACGCCCGCTTGTCGTTTGATACCAAAGCCAGTATCGAGAAAGCCCACCACCTGATCGACCTGTACGAGAAAAGCGGCGTGGACAAGTCCCGCGTTCTGATCAAACTGGCCTCCACCTGGGAAGGCATCCGTGCCGCCGAAGTTCTGCAGAAAGAAGGCATCAACTGTAACCTGACCCTGCTGTTCAACTTCGCCCAGGCCGCCGCCTGCGCGGAAGCCGGCGTTTACCTGATCTCCCCCTTCGTGGGCCGTATTCTGGACTGGTACAAGAAAGACACCGGCAAGAGCGAATACGCTTCAGAAGAAGATCCCGGCGTTCTGTCCGTGCGTCACATCTACAACTTCTACAAGCAGCACGGCTACAAGACCGTTGTGATGGGCGCGAGCTTCCGCAACATTGGCGAAATCGAAGCGCTGGCCGGCTGTGACCGTCTGACCATCAGCCCGCAGCTGCTGGAAGAGCTGAGCAACGACACTGGTACTCTGGAACGCAAACTGTCTCCGGAAAACACCGGCGAAAAGATTGCCAAGCCCAGCAACGACGAGTCCAGCTTCCGTTTCGCTCTGAACGAAGATCCCATGGCGACCGAAAAACTGGCCGAAGGCATTCGCAACTTTGCCGCCGACCAGGTCAAGCTGGAAGACCTGTTGAAGTCACGTGCTTAATAAAATTTCGCAGTTTATTGAAAAGCACCTTCAGCCGGAGGACAACGCGCCCGCGTTGTCTTCCGAGCAGAAGCAATTGGCGGTCGCCGCCCTTCTGATCGAAGTCGGCACCGCCGATCGCCTGCTCGATGACACCGAGCTGGCCACCCTCCGCAACATTCTGCACCGCAAGTACAACCTCGATCCCGCACAGTTGGATGAACTGAGCGAAATGGCCCGATCCGAACAGGACGACGCCACCTCGCTGCACCAGTTCACCTATCAGATCAATCAGACCTGTAGCGATGACGAGAAGTATGAGTTGGTCAAGGCGATGTGGGAAGTGGCCTATGCCGACGGTGAGCTGGATAAATACGAGGAGGCACTGATTCGCAAAGTGGCGGATTTAATTTATGTGTCGCATTCGATGTTTATCCATGCGCGGAATTCGGTGAGGGATGGAACCATTGATTAACGGTATCGCCACCCGTAGGTCGGATTAGCGCGCAGCGCGTAATCCGACAAGTGGTTGCCTCGCGCACCGGGGTGTCGGATTACGCGCTGCGCGCTAATCCGACCTACTGACTACTGAGATTCTGGGGAGCTATAGGGTAGGGATAGCGCGATCCAGAGCGCCCACGTCCAGGAAGGGCGAGGCATCAATGTCTTTGGCGTCCATCATTTCCGCCACGCGCTGCAGGGCGGCGATGATCATGCTCTGTTCCCATTCATCCAGTTCCCTAAACCGTTCCACAAAGTTGTCCTGCAGCGCCGTGGGCGCGGAGGCCAGGATTTTTCGGCCGTGGTCGGTCAAACGGGGGTAGACCTTGCGCTTGTCGGTTTCCGAGCGGATGCGTTCGATCAGCTCCCGCTTCTGCAGACGGTCCAGAATGGTGGTGACGGTGGCCTGGCTCAGGCTCATATCCCGGGCCAGCTCGCTGATGGTCATGTCGCCCTTGGCATGAACGATCTGCAGGAGCAATAACTGTGGCCCCGTGACGCTGGCGGTTTTCACCAGCTTCTTCGAATGCAGGTCGGTCGCCCGGATGACCCGACGCAGCGAAACCAATACCTCTTCGATCTTGTCCGAGGTGCTCATGGACTTGAGCGCCGTCATGTTGCGTTCGGCGCGGGAAGCCAGGCCCTGAGGCAGGTGGGATTCGTCTTTGGTCATGCGCGTGTCTCCGAAGGGCTGCATGGGTTCGGGTGGACTGATCATTTAGCTTAGTGTACTATAGATTTTTATTTAGTTCTCTAACTATTTCAATTCATTCGAATTGTCGGGGCAAACCTTGATTTTTTGCGGGTTTGGGATCATACCCCTATATTGTTGTTATAAACGGGAAGGAGCAGACCATGACCGACACACCCAGTGACAATCTGGATTTTCGCAAGCCCACCGCTGAGGTCGGCTACCTCCTGAATCAGCTGGTGGCTGCCAGCCCGCCCCTTGACCCCAATTCCATTTACTGCAATCTGCTCCAGTGCTCTCACTTCGCCGATACCGCCGTGGCCGTATTCGATGGCGAGCAACTGGTCGGTTTCGTGTCCGGTTACGTAGAACCCAACAAACCGGACACCCTGTTTGTCTGGCAGGTGGTGATTGCCGAGGCTGCGCGCGGTAAAGGTCTGGCCAAACGGATGCTCAAACATCTGCTGGGCCGTGAAGCCTGCGCGGAGGTGCGCTACATCGAAACCACGATCACTCCGGACAACGAGGCGTCCTGGGCGCTGTTCCGCAGCCTGGCCCGGGACCTGGATACTGAGCTGAACAGCGAAGTGTTTTTTGAGCGCAACACCCACTTCGGTGGCGAGCACGATGATGAACACCTGCTGGTCATCGGACCGTTCCAGACCAGTCGTCACTGATTGGTCGGACACGGTCCGATAGAAACTGACACCGGCCGACCTGTCGGCCATAAGGTGCCTCGAGATGAGTAGAGGTATCGAACAGGCGGGTTAGCGGGGCGGCACCCCGGTAATCGGCACAATGCTTCAGAATGGAGGACTTATGTCACACACAGTCGAAAAAATCGGCGGCACGTCAATGAGTGAGTACGATGCCGTACGCGACAATGTGGTTATGAAAAACGGGAAAGACGAGGACCTCTACCATCGGATTTTTGTGGTCTCCGCCTACGGCGGCCTGACCGACCTGCTGTTGGAGAACAAGAAAAACGGCCAGCCCGGCGTCTATGGCCTGTTTGCCAGCACCAATGACGATGACCCCTGGATGGAAGCCTTTGACAAGGTGCGCAAGCGCGTGCTGGAACTGAACAAGCAGTATTTTGGCGATACCGACCTTCGCAAAGAAGCCGATGCCTATATCAAGGAACGCCTGGACGATGCCGAACGCTGCCTGACCGATCTGCAGCGCCTGTGTCAGCACGGCCACTTTGAGCTGGACGCGCACCTGTTCACCGTGCGTGAAATGTTGGCCAGTATTGGCGAAGCCCACAGTGCCTGGAATATGGCCAAGTTGCTCCAGCGTGATGGCGTCAACGCCCGGTTTGTCGATCTCTCCGGCTGGAAAGCGGATGGTGCACTGGCGCTGGATGACATGATCAAACAGTCCTTTGCGGGCATCGATTTTGCCAAAGAGCTGCCCATTGTCACGGGCTACACTCACTGTAAAGAAGGCCTGATGGCCAGCTTTGACCGTGGCTACAGCGAGATGACGTTCAGCCGTATCGCGGTGCTGACCGGAGCCCACGAGGCGATCATTCATAAGGAGTTCCACCTGAGCAGTGCCGATCCGCGCCTTGTCGGCGCGGATAAAGTGGTGCCCATCGGTCGCACCAACTACGATGTGGCCGATCAGCTCGCGAATTTGGGGATGGAAGCCATTCACCCCCGCGCCGCCAAGGGCCTGCGCCAGAACGGCATCGCACTGCGGGTGAAAAACACCTTCGATCCGGATCACGACGGCACCCTGATCACCGGCGATTACGTCAGTGAAAAACCCTGTGCGGAAATCATTGCCGGTCGCAAAGGTGTGTACGCGATTGAGGTGTTCGACCAGGACATGATGGGCAATATCGAGAAGTATGATTCCGGTATTCTGCATCAGATTTCGCGCTTCAAGGCGCATGTGGTCAGCAAGGACATCAACGCCAACACCATTGTCCATTACGTTGCCGGTAACCTGAAAACCGTCAACCGTATTCGCAATATGCTGGAAGAGAAGTACCCGGATGCGGAAGTGGATGTGCGCAAGGTGGCGGTCGTGTCCGCCATTGGCAGTGATATGAAGGTGTCCGGTATGCTGGCCAAGTCGGCAACGGCACTGTCCAGCGCCAACATCAGTGTGCTGGCCATTCACCAGTCGATCCGTCAGGTGGATATGCAGTTTATCGTGGACGAGGACGACTACGATCAAGCCGTTAAGAGCCTGCACAAGGCCCTGGTGGAAGTCCACGACCATGGGGACGCCATATGCGCAGCCTGATCAGGCTGGCCGCGCTCTTTCTACTGTGTGCCTCGGTATCGGTGTTCGCCCAGAGCGACGCCGATGGCGAGGCACGTCAGCGTGTGGCCGAAGAAATCGAGAAGCTGGAAGAACCGATGTACAGCCCCTTCATTGAGCGCTATATGCTCGATGAGCTGAAGCAGTTGCGGATCGATCTGTCCAACCAGCGCGCCGAGCTGATTCAGCAGGTGGTGGACCGGGAGATCGAGTCCATTGACCGGGGCGTGACCTATGCAACCAACACGGTCACTTACTTTTTCTATCTGATCGCGGCGGTGAGTTCGATTCTGGTGTTGCTGGGCTGGAACTCCATTCGCGATATGAAAGAAAAAATGAGTAGCCTGGCGGACGAGGAAGTGGGCAAGCTGGTCAACGCCTATGAGGTGCGTCTGCGGGGTATCGAGAAACAGCTGACCCAGAAAACCCGGCATATTGATGCTAACCGCGAGGAGATTGAGCGCACCCAGGAAATTCATTCACTCTGGCTGCGCGCCAATCTTGAGCACACGCCGGCGAATAAAATCGCCATCTACGACCAGATTCTGGCCGTGAAGCCCGAGGATTGTGAGGCGCTGACCTACAAGGCGGATGTGGTGCTCGAGTTGGGCGAACCCCAGTGGGCAGTGAATCTGTGTCAGCAGGCGCTGTCGATCGATTCGGACAATGCCCATGCGTTCTATCAGCTCGCCTGTGCTCATACCGCATTGGGTCACTACGAAGACGGCGTGCACTTCCTGGGCGAAGCACTGAGCCGGGCGGAAAGTTATCGGGAATCCCTGATGCAGGACCCGGCGTTGTTCCCGTTGCACGACATGCCCGCATTCAAGGAATTGTTGGGGATTCGGGAAGAGGAGTCGTAGATTCTCGTTACGGCGGATGCGCTTCGCTTATCCGCCCTACGCGGGTTGATGAGCTATCCGTAGGGCGGATAAGGCCGAAGGCCGCATCCGCCATAACCAAGCCCCGATAAACACCATAAGCTTGCGTAGGGCGGATAAGCGAAGCGCATCCGCCGTTACCTAACCTTCCGCATCCACCGTCGCCATACATTAAAACGACACAACCAATAAACAATAGCAGGCCACCGAGGAGTTTCCGATGTTCGACAAACTCGCACAACGCCTGAACTTGAGTGCGATTCCGCAAATCTTCTTTATCTCCGTCGGCATTATCGTTCTGTTTGTCGGCTTCGCGATTCCCTTCAATGAACCCTTTGCCCGCTTTTTTGACATGCTGGGCGGTTTTACCTTCACCAACTTTGGTTGGTTCTACGTCCTCAGCGTCAGCGGGTTGCTGTTGTTTCTGATCTGGGTGGCCAGCAGTCGCTATGGCCGGATCCGATTGGGGCCGGACGGGGAGGGGCCCGAGTACGATACGTTGACCTGGTTCTGCATGTTATTCGCGGCCGGTATCGGTACCATTCTGATGTTCTGGGGCGTGGCTGAGCCGATGTCCCACTTCGCCAACCCGCCGCTTGAAGGTGTGGAAGGCGGCACCAAAGACGCCGCTCGCCTGGCGATGAATATCTCCCTTTACCATTACGGGCTGCATACCTGGACCATTTTCACACTGCCGGCTTTGGCGATCGGGTATTTCACCTATCGTCAGGGGTTACCCATGCGCATCAGCAGCGTGTTCTACTCGGTGCTGGGGGATCGCATCTACGGCCCGCTCGGCTGGGCCATTGATATTGTCGCGTTGCTCGGCACGCTGTTTGGGGTCGCGGTGTCGGTCGGGCTGGGGACGCTACAGCTCAATACCGGGATGAATTATCTGTTCGGCCTGCCCAAAGGGCAGGCCGCGGAAATGGCCATTGTGGCTGCCATTACCCTGGTGGCCTCCGTGTCCGTGGCCCTGGGGCTCGACCGGGGCATCAAGCGGTTGTCCGAGTTCAACATCGTCGTAGCCCTGATCATTCTGCTGTTCGTCGCGGTGGCGGGGCCGACCCTGTTTATTGTTTCCGGTACCGTTCAGAACATCGGTGCCTACCTGCACAATCTGCCCTGGCTGGCTTTCTGGACCGAAGCCTACAACGAGGGCAACTGGCAGCGGCAGTGGACGGTGTTCTATTTTGCCTGGACGATCTCCTGGGCACCCTACGTGGGCATTTTTATCGCCCGGATCTCCAAGGGCCGCACCATCCGCCAGTTTGTGGCGGGCGCACTGGGGGCGCCGTTGCTGTTTACCATTGTCTGGTTTTCCGTGTTCGGCATGGCCGCCATCGATCTGGATCTGAATCACGGCACGGACATCGCCGGGCAGGTGCAGGCGGATGTGTCCGTGGCGCTTTTCAGTTTCCTCGAGCAGTTTCCGATCGCCACCCTGATCTCGACCCTGGCGGTGATTGTGATTGTGGTATTTCTGACCACCTCCGCCGATTCGGCGGCACTGGTGGTGGACCTGCTGTCGCGCAAGGACAGCCAACCTTCGCGCACCGCTCAGCGGGTGTTCTGGACCCTGCTCCTGGGGTTGGTTGCCGCAACGCTGTTGCTGGGGGGCGGACTGCAGGCGCTCCAGAATGTGATTACTGCGCTGGGTTTCCCGTTCTGTGTGCTACTGGTGTTCATGGCTTACTCATTGACCCGCGCCCTGCATGCGGACTATCTGGGGTATTCTATGGAGGAGCTCGCCGAAGGTAAGGCACCGGCGATGGGACCCATGGGCTCTCTGCCCAGTGATCGCAAAGGTCGAGGAGATGACGAGTGACTGAACATCGTGCCTACCGGGTTCACCAGCCCGGTGATGAAAACGCCCTGAGTCTGGAGCACACGCCCGTGCCCGAACCGCGTGCGGGGCAGGTGAGGGTACGCCACAAGGCCATCGGCCTGAACTTTATCGACATATACCACCGCACGGGCCTGTATCCCCTGGACTTGCCGACGGGGCTGGGGCTGGAGGCCGCCGGGGTGATCGAGGCTCTGGGTCCGGACGTCCATGGCTGGAAGAAGGGCGATCGGGTGGCCTATTGCAGCGGCCCGCCCGGGGCCTATGCGGACTCCCACGTCGTCGCGGCGGATCGGCTATTGGCCTTGCCGGATGGCGTCGAGTATGAGGTTGCCGCCGCCACCTTGCTCAAGGGCCTGACCGCGGCCTATCTGTTACACCAGACCCATCCCGTTCAAGCCGGGGAAACCCTGCTGTGGCACGCCGCCGCTGGTGGTGTCGGGCTGCTGGCCTGTCAGTGGGCATCGCATATGGGGGCACGTGTTATTGGTACCGTCGGTTCTGATGCTAAAGCGAAGCTGGCGCTGGCGCGGGGTTGTGCGGAGGTAATTCGTTACCGTGAGGAATCTGTGGTGGATCGGGTTATGGCCCTGACAGACGGCAAGGGCGTGCCGGTGGTGTATGACTCGGTGGGCAAGGATACCTTTGATGTCTCTCTGGATTGCCTGGCCCGGCGCGGGCTGATGGTGAGCTTTGGCAACGCCTCCGGCGCCGTGCCGGAGTTCAGTCCCTTGCTGCTGGCTCAGAAAGGTTCTCTTTTTATCACCCGACCCACGCTGGGGCATTACGCAACCACGCGGGAGGAGTTGGAGACTCTGGCCGGGCTCTGGTTTGAGGCGGTGCTGTCCGGTGCGGTCACGGTGGATATCAATCAGACCTACCGCCTGGACGAGGTGCCTCGGGCGCATCGCGAGCTGGCAAACCGGCAGACCACCGGGGCCAGTGTTATTATTCCGTAAAGCGGATTGGGTTGCGGCGGATGCGCGCTGCATCTTTACGTTGGGTAACGGCGGATGCGCTTCGCTTATCCGCCCTACGGAAACCACGGCAGTCCGCGTAGGGGCCGAGCGCAGCGGTATGACCCGCATCCGCCGCAACCCAACTCGAACATCATCAACCATCAGGACCCCAACACATGCCCAAAGGCTTCGGCACCAAACTGGTTATCGCCATTTCGTCCCGCGCGCTGTTCGACCTGGATGAGAGTCACCAGGTGTTCATCAACGAAGGCCTGGAAGCTTATGCCAACTATCAGATCGAGCGAGAGGACGAACCTCTGAAACCGGGCGATGCCTTTCCCATGGTACAAAAGCTGCTCCACCTGAACGAAAGCCTCGAAGGCGACCCCCGGGTCGAAGTGATTCTGCTGTCCCGCAACAGCGCCGATACCGGTCTGCGGGTGTTCAACTCCATTGAGCATTACGGTCTCAATATCACCCGGGCTGCGTTCTGCAGTGGCAGCAGTCCGTACCGCTATATCTCCGCGTTCGGCTGCCACCTGTTCCTCTCCACCGATGGCGAAGACGTGCGTCAGGCGCTCAACCAGGGCGTGGCGGCCGCGACCCTGGTCGCCGCCAAGAACAAGTCCGAGCAAGAAGAGGAGCTGCGTTTTGCCTTTGACGGCGATGCGGTGCTGTTTTCCGATGAGGCGGAGCAGGTGTTCAAAAGCCAGGGCCTGAGTGCCTTCGCCGAGAGCGAGAAAGCCTCTGCTAAAACCCCCTTGAGTGGTGGACCGTTCAAGGCGTTCCTGTCCGCACTGCAGGGGTTACAGAGCGAGTTCACCGAGAGCCGCTGTCCGATCCGCACGGCCCTGGTGACGGCCCGTTCGGCGCCCGCCCACGAACGGGTCATCCGCACCCTGCGCGCCTGGAATGTGCGTATTGATGAGTCCCTGTTTCTTGGCGGACTGCCGAAAGGGGAGTTCCTCAAAGCCTACGGTGCTGATGTCTTCTTTGATGATCAGCAACAGCACATCGAGTCGGCCAGCGAACACGTTGCCAGTGGCCATGTCCCCCATGGCGTGGCCAATCAGGCCAAGGGTTGAGTGTCGGGTCGGCCGCACAATTGCAGGCGGCAGCGGGAGTCTATATAGTCTAAAGTTATAGCAGAGGGTTATTTTTTGATCAGAGGCTGGCAATTTGGCTTCTGAGGCTCTATTCTACAAAAGAATAATTACCGCAATTTTTATAACACCGTCCTTTTGTTAACACCGCGCTCTGGGTGCTCGAGTCGACGGGTGGGTTCAACGGTCTTTCGTGTCGGGGCGCACGGGACTGTCCGAAGGACGATCGGAGGACATTATGAAGCTGCAACAACTGCGTTATATCTGGGAAGTGGCGCACCACGACCTGAATGTGTCCGCGACCGCCCAGAGCCTGTACACCTCTCAGCCGGGTATCAGCAAGCAGATACGCCTGCTGGAAGACGAGCTGGGTGTGGAGATCTTCTCCCGCAGCGGCAAACACCTGACCCGCATTACCCCCGCCGGTGAGGCGATTCTGAAAACCGCCGGTGAGATTCTGCGCAAGGTCGACAGCATCAAGCAGGTGGCGCAGGAGTTCAGCAACGAGCGCAAGGGCAGTCTGTCCATTGCCACTACTCACACCCAGGCGCGCTATGCCTTGCCGCCGGTCATTCAGTCCTTCATTCAGCAGTATCCCGATGTGTCCCTGCACATGCATCAGGGAACACCCATGCAGATCTCCGAAATGGCCGCCGATGGCACGGTGGATTTTGCCATCGCCACCGAAGCCATGGAGCTGTTCAGTGATCTGGTGATGATGCCATGCTACCGCTGGAACCGCTGCATTGTGGTGCCGCGCGAGCATCCGCTGGCACAGGTTGAGCCGCTGACCCTAGAAGCGGTCGCCAAGTATCCCATCGTGACCTATGTGTTTGGATTCACCGGCCGCTCGAAGCTGGATGAAGCCTTTATGAACCGGGGGCTGGCACCGAAGGTGGTGTTCACCGCGGCGGATGCGGATGTGATCAAGACCTATGTTCGCCTCGGGCTGGGCATCGGTATTGTGGCCAAGATGGCGGTGGATGAGCGCCTGGATTCAGATCTGGTGGCGCTGGATGCGAGCCATCTGTTCGAGAGCAGTGTGACCAAGATCGGCTTCCGCCGCGG
>NZ_DFTP01000001.1:0-137 GCF_002381585.1 Marinimicrobium sp. UBA4209 | reverse complement strand
TTCATGTACGACTTTATTGAGCGTTTCGCCCCCCATCTGACTCGCAATGTGATTGACGAGGCCTACAACCGCCACTCCCGCGCGGAGTTGGAGGAGCTTTTTGCCCATATAGAGCTTCCCACTTATTAGTGAGTAAG
>NZ_DFTP01000110.1:678-10786 GCF_002381585.1 Marinimicrobium sp. UBA4209 | reverse complement strand
CAAAGTAATTGACGTTAGACAGCCCATCCGTCAGGAACAGCTCAAAGAACGGCTTGGTGACCGGTTTAGGGAGCTGGATGTACCACTGCTGGTCGAATGGCCTGACGGGCGCCGGGAGGCGTTGCTGTTTGTACTTGAAGAGGAGTCAAACTCAAGCCGGTTTTCCATCGGGCGTCTTGCGCATTACTGCCTGGATCTGGCAGAGCTGTATGATACGGATAGAGTGGTGCCCGTGGTCATTTTTCTGAATAAGGCTGGCCACATTCCTGGACGGTTGCGGCTGGGGAGCGATCAGCACACTTATCTGGATTTCAGGTACGCCAAGTGTGAGTTAAGCGCTCTGCCCTATGAGCTCTGGCAGGACAGCGACAATATTGTGGCCCGGTTGAACTTGCCGAATATGCATTGGCCTAAGGCTCTAAAGGTTGAAATATACGCCAAGGCTATCCGGGGGCTGCTGTCTCTGGAACCCGACTGGAACCGACGGCGCAAGTACGTGGACTTTGTCGACATTTATACGAACCTGACTGATAATGAACGTCAGCGTTACGCGCAAGAGTATCAACAGGAGAACGACGAAATGGCCGGTTTTGCTGAGCGTTTTACCAATATTGGGCTTGAGAAAGGTCGCCGCCAAGAGGCCGCCACTATGTTAACCCGTTTCCTCACTAAACGCTTCGGGCCTCTGGACGATGTGACTCAGGAGCGGGTGAATAGTGCCTCCGTCGAGCAACTCGAAGCCTGGAGTGACCGCGTGTTGGATGCCGAGACATTAGCCGAGGTATTTGAACTATAGGGCTCGTTTCTTGATTGCCCGCATGTCGGATGAACTGCGCCCGCTGCGAAGCCCTTCGTCGACCCGCGCTTGCAAGCTGGCAATTTTTTGGGCTTTTTCCTGATCTTTTCGGATCAGATCCCGCACGTAATCGCTTGAATTGCTATATTTTCCGGTTTTGGCCTGCTGCTCTACCCATAATTTCATCGAGTCAGGCAAGGATACGTTCATGGTAGCCATAGTGATGCCTCCTGACATGACAGCGTCTTGCTGTTGGCAAAGGTTGTCAAGAGCGAAGATCTCGCCGAGAGAGCCGAACCGTAAGTCACGCATGTCGTCCCAGGGTGCCAGCACCACTTCTGCTACTCCGGTTGCGGCAAGCCGCTCCCCAAGTTACACTTTTTAGTGAAACTTTTGAGAGGTGCCTTATGGAAGCGACCACCAAAGACCTACGTTTGCACACCAAAGCACTGATGGCCGCCACATCGCGTGGAGAGGAGGTCATTATTTCATACCGGGGGAAGCGACGGGCAAAGCTGGTGCCTTTAGAGGATCAGCCTCGCGCTCGCGTTGGCGAAAACCCCCTTTTCGGGCTCTGGGCCGACTCCGAAACAGACCTCAGTGTCGAAGAGCAGGTGCGGCGGCTTCGAGCCCCCAGGAGCTTTGATGATGTTGATTGACACGGATGTTTTGATTTCGAACTTGCGAGGGAACCAGCGCGCGCAGAGCTTTCTGGATGCACTCCCCCACCTTCAACTTTCAGCGGTCACTTATATCGAGCTGGTTCAGGGGCTTCGTAACAAGGCGGAGCTCAAGGCATTGCGTCAGGCCATGCACTATTGGGACGCTGAGATTGAACCCATTTCTGAGGCCGTGAGTTCTCGGGCTATGTACCTGGTTGAAAGCTATTCATTAAGCCATGGGCTGCAAATGGCCGATGCGCTGATAGCCGCCACTGCTGTCACGCTTGGCGAGACGCTGGTCACGGCGAACGATAAACATTATCGGTTTATTGATGATTTGGAGGTTGAGGTTTTTCGGCCTTAGGGTATAGGTGTCGTTCGGGATTTGGGTGGTTTTGTCGGCTTACGGCCTTCGGCCTAAGCCGACCTACGGGGAGGATAATTGCGGCTGCGTCCTTTCTCGTAGGTCGGCTTAGGCCGAAGACCGTAAGCCGACAATCACCTCTATTGGCGTTCTATACAGCGTTGACAAATCTTTTCCCCTGAAATACTGTTTGGATATCCAGTTTTTAGCGTATCAGGGACTGACCATGCCTTCCAGCCACGACCAGAACTTCAAGAATTTGATCCTGGATTACCCCCGACAGGCTCTGGAGCTTTTTGCGCCGGAGGAGCACGCGGCGTTGGAGTCGAGCGTCAAGATTGTACCTATTCGGCAAGAGCAGTTGAAAGAACGGCTCGGTGAACGGTTTCGTGAGCTGGATGTGCCACTTCTGGTCGAATGGCCGGACGGGCGGCGAGAAGCGTTGCTGTTTGTCCTCGAGGAGGAGTCGAGCCCTGGCCGGTTTTCCATCGGGCGTCTTGCGCATTACTGCCTGGATCTCGCAGAACTGTATGATACGGACCGAGTGGTGCCGGTGGTCATTTTCCTGAATAAGGCCGGCCGAATTCCTGAGCGGTTGCGGCTGGGGAGCGATCAGCACACTTATCTGAGCTTCAGGTACGTCAAATGTGAGTTAAGCGCCCCGCCCTATGAGCTCTGGCAAGATAGCGACAACATTGTGGCTCGATTGAACTTGCCGAATATGCGCTGGCCTAAGGCCTCAAAGGTTGAAATATATGCCAAAGCCATTCAGGGGCTGCTGTCTTTGGAGCCAGACTGGAACCGACGCCGCAAGTACGTGGACTTTGTCGACATTTATACTGACCTGACGGATAATGAACGTCAGCACTATGAGCAAGAATATCAACAGGAGAGTGCCGAAATGGCCGGATTTGCTGAGCGTTTTACCAATATTGGGCTTGAGAGAGGTCTTGAGAAAGGCCGAGAAGAAGGTCGAGAGGAAGGTCGCCGCCAAGAGGCTGTCACTATGTTAACCCGATTCCTCACTAAACGCTTCGGGCCTCTGGACGATGTGACACAGGAACGCGTGAATAACGCCTCCGTCGAGCAACTCGAAGCCTGGAGTGACCGTGTGTTGGACGCCGAGGCGCTAGCCGAGGTATTTGAATAGCAGGTTCATTTGTCGTACCCGGTTATCGAGCACACAGTTTCCGCACAAAACCTTACACACTCCTACATTTTCCTTGGCTACGCTAACCCTGTACCTGTGTTCACCCACTTTTATAGGGAAATGCCCATGACTCGTACATTACTGATCGTCATCAGCCTGTCCCTGGTCGCCTGCTCCGGCGATGACCAACCTTTACCGGAGAGCCCTCGACAAACACTTTCAATTCCGGAAACCACCTTCTCCGGGGAGTACTCGGCTGAGGATTTCGATCTCGCCCAACCTGTGGACTATTGGGAGATTCGTCTGGGCGCGATTCCCGGGCTGGGTAGCGATGAATTTGAACGGTTGATGACCTTTGATGCGTCAACCTATGAGGCTCTGGATGATACTCAGAAAGCCATTCTTGAGGAGACCACGGTTCTTGATACTGGTTTTGGTGCTCAGTGTCGCCCCTTGAGCAATCAAAGGGGTCAGAGTCGTTTGGTGCTGGCTAGGGTATCCCGTGATGCCCTACCTGGTGTAGGTTAGGGAAAAGTGAAGGGATTTCGCTTCGTCTAACTTTACGGTATCAATCGCGAATCCTGCCGCCCAGCGGTTATTGCTGATAACCACGCCAAGCGTGCGGCGCTCGACGTCATAGCTTAACTCCCACTCGCCTCCGGACTGCCAGCGGCGGGCAACGCCCAGTACCGGCATCAGTGTGCCGAACTGGTGCTCGAAGTGGGTTTTGAGTACCCAGTGACCGCTCTGAAGCTTGGAGGACAAGCGGTATCTCGGGTCTAGATCTTGCCGGTAGTTGTTACGGTAGCCCTCTGTACCCTCGAATAGCGGGTTAAAGGACACAAAGCCTTCGTTGTCGTCGGTTTGCCGCTGGCTGTTGGCGGAAGCGACGGTGTAGGGCGCGCGGTCCCACTCAATGGAGGCCAGGACGTCGTCAGCCTGCATGGCCAACTCCCACACGTCGGTAACTTGATAACTCAATTTCAGGTCCAACGCGTGCCCTATTCCGTTGGGTCGATCAATATTGGGGCGGTTGAACAGACTATCCCGGTAGTAACGGTAATCTACGTCGGCGGCTATGTGGTAACTGCCATCGGTATTGGTGGTCAAGGTGCCGCTCAGCCCCCCGTCCATCAGGTAGTTGGCCTGGAAAACGGATACCTCAGCGGATGCGCTCCAGCGATCTTGACGGCGGGAATAGCCTAGCTTGACCCCCTGCCCGGCAAAACCGGAGACGGTCAGTTCAATGGGTACCGTACTGTCAGTCAGCGGTTCGTTGCGCTCGATCCACCCGTAGTATTGCGCCGCCCGCTCGTTAATGCGGGTTGAGGCCAAACTGCGATGGAACGCGGCGGTGGATAGGCCGTTGTTTAGCCGGTAGCCAATTTCGAATTCGTTCAGCAGCCATTGACGCTCGCCTTTCTCGAAAGACTCACCCCACTCATCGAGGGTGTCCATTAACGGTTCGGGCTCGCTGTAGCCGTCCAGGGTCATGGACGCAAAAACACCGCTCTCGGCTGACGCTGACAGCGGTGCAAGAATAAAAAACCAAAAGGCCGGGCCGAAGCCCAACCTTTTGGTAAAGCGAAGTCTATAACGCCCTTTCATTAAATAAGCGATTCGACTTCGTTGGCATCACCATTGGGGTAAACGATCACAGGCAGACCATCTCGGGTTTCGACGGTGCCGATGATTTCGCCATCAATCAGTGCTTCACCGGTGATCACGGGCTCGCCCGCCTCGTTGGTGCTGGCGTTCAACTTCAGCTCGTAGCCCTGGGGGTTGAAGAAGCGCAGATCCAGAGATTCGGACTCAGCCAAGTCACCGCTGGCTTCGAGCGTGTAGTTGCCGCCGTCCCAGTCCATGTTAAAACGCAACTTGCCGCCTTCGTAGGCAGAGCGATTGAAAGTGGCGGTCAACCGTGCTTCCGGCAGCTCCGGAAGCGCCAGGCGTGCTGAGACGGTGGCGGAGCCTTTGAGGAAGTTGTCGACAGTTTCGAGGTCTGGGAGGTGCATGTCGGCCCAGTAGCCACCACCAGTCGCCTCGGTCGATGCCGTGGCACTGATTGAACTGACATCGACAGAGGACATCATTGCGTCACTTAGACTCAAGCGCTGCTGAATAGCGTCTTTAACTTCCTGCTCCAGCATTTCACTGCCTTCAGCGCTCAAAGGTTGGCCTTCATGATAAGTTGGGGTCAATGTGAGAGCAGCGCATCCTGTAAAGAAATACTGGGAAGCGAGGTTCCCGTAACGACTGGTCAAATAGCCGTCAGCATCATTTTGACACAGCTCATATTCCGCCGTATCTGTATTCGTTACGGTATAAGTTCCCCCGCTATAGGAGGAGACGTAAAACCCTTGGGGCTCGACGCCAGCCCGATTCACCTCAGCCTGGAACGCCGCTTCGACTGTCGCCAGCAAGCTTTCATCAGCTAACTCAAAGGTTAAGAAGATTTGCTCGAAACCGGGGTCACTGTAGACGCTGCCATAGCGAACCTTCTCAGACTCAACAATACTGTACCCATACACCTCTCCGGGAAGTTCAACCTGCTCTGAAAGCGTCAGTGAAACTTGCAGGCCGGACTCAAGCCAGCGGGTGTCGATCTCATCAACCGTGACTTGACTTTTGTATTCACCCAAGCTGAAATCGTGCGACAGCATTTCGTCGGTCGAGTAATCGTAGTATTCCAGGGTGACCGTGTTGGGCAGTGCACCAACAATCGCTTCCCGAAGTTCACCGAGCAAGTTGTCTGCTGACTCGTGGTTCAAATAATAACCGTAACTACGAGACTCATCTGTTTTGTAGAAATCTTGTATTCCAGGAATGTAGCTATCTATTTCATAGTACTTGTTGTAGTGAACTACACTGGCTTCTGCATCAGTTGCTACTGCCGTATTGAGCTCTTCAATAGGCGAGAATTCTAGTTCACCACGGAAGGTCAGTCGCGCGCCAGAGAAATCCGACCAGGTAAAGGCGTCAAAGCTGGCGGCGTTATTCAAACGAGCGGCAATAGTGATACCCGCCGCGTAGCGACCATCGGCGGATTGCAGGTCGCCGGTGAACCGCAGGCGCTCCAGATTCATGGGGCCGCTGTTGTAGTCGGCCAGCAGGCGCGCGTCGTCGTTCAGGCGAATCATTGAGGCGTCTACATCGCCGGTGAGCTCATTGCCGGCACTATAGACGGTCACACCACCCGACAGTGCTGCGGACCGGAACGCCGCATCGGCTTCGTCTGCATCGAACACGCCGTCCTCGGAGGCCTGGAGGGCATTGGCCAGCTCGACCGATACGCTCAGGTCCCGCAGTTGTATAAAGTGATCGGATGACAGGTCTCCGACGTGCCCAACCAGCTTGAGCTCCGTGCTCTGTGCCAGTTCGTTCAGGAAACCGCTGACCCGATCATCATCGGTGACAAACGCTTCCAGGGCGCCTTTGGTGATGCTGGTGTGCAATGTTAGGGCAAAGGGTGCGAAGGCATCGCTAGCATCGCCCGTCACGGTGCCGGACAGAGACAGCACCAGACCCTGGTCGTAGGTGGCTTCAATGGCCGCTGTGCCCACGGCATCGCCATTGGCGTTGGTGATGGTGATTTCCTCGGCGCCACCGTCATTCAGCAATGTCACCAATGTGTCCGGATTGGCTTCGGCAAAGAGTCCCACCTGGTTCAGCGCTTCGCCAACAAACTGGAATTGACTCTGGACCTTGGCGTCTACCGTCGCTTTGATAGCGTCGGCATCAATCTGGGCAGCAGCGGCAATGCTGTCGGTGTCTGTTGCTTCAAGCTCGGAAACCCAGGTACGTACATCGCCCACAAACGATTTGTAAGCCGTGATTTTTTCTTCCCTGGTGGTGTTTTCATCGACTACCAGATCTTCGTCGTAGTCCGGCGAGAAGCCCTCATCACCGGCCGCATCGTATTGAGCGGACTGGTTGCTCAGGGCATCGAGCGCATCGGTATCAAGCCCGTCGGTGCTATTGATAACCTCGTTTAGCGCGTTTGAAAGCTCTGATATTGTGAAGCGATCATCCCCGTCACCTACGCTGCCATCCACTAACGCAGCGGTAAACTGGTTCAGTTTCGAACTTAGCGTGTCTTCTTCCGTCGAGCTGAATAACAACTCCGCCACGGCCGCGTTCATCACGGCATATTGAGTTTCCTCCGCGCTGGCACCGGAGATTTGAGACAGACCTTTCGAGCCGGTGCGCTCAACATCAAAGCCGACCAACTGACTGACTTCGGCGGCGGCCTGTTTGCGAGCGGCGGCCAGGTCTTTTCCGCCTTCGGCGATCAGGGCCTTGGCGCGCTTGGCGGCCATACTGGACCAGGCAGTAACTGCGGCTTCGATTCGGTCGCCATCATTGGGTTTATCAACAATGGCGTTCAGCAGAAAATCTGCCGGCAGATCGACGTCCGAGAAGCGCTCGCCATCGCCGCAACGGCTTGCGTCACACACCATTTTTGTAATGCCTTCCACGACGGACACTTCCACTTCAACCGGACCGCCTTGGTAGTCGCTAGTCAACTCCAGCTCATAACTGCCTTCCGCGTCGGTATCGGTGCTACCCACGGAACCTTCGAGACGGTTGCCGTCATCATCCAGCTCGTAAGCGGTCACGCGGGCGTTTTTCAAGACCCCTTTGGTAGCCACGCCGGCAAGCGTGACGCCGCTGCCTTCATCACCGTCTTTGTCGCCGGGACCTGGCTCGGTCACGGGCGGTTCAGTGGGAGGTGGATTGTTATCGTCACCGCCTGAGCTACCACCACAGCCGACGAGAGCGACCAGAGTTGCGACGGAAAGGTACGTGAGGGGGGTCTTGAGTTTGATCATGCTGTTCTCCATTGGGGTCCTTTTTGCTTGCATGCGAAGCATTGCTCCAAGCTCGTTGTTGAGCTGCATGCCAACTGGAGTTTATACAGAGGAAAGTCTCACGTTCAATGAAAATATGAAGTGAATCGCAGTTTTTTCCGTTTTTGATTCTGTTTTAACGAAAGTTCGTCGGTATTTTGTCACAGGAAGTCGCGAGGCAATTTATCGACATGAAGGCGTCATCTTTTTGTTTTATTAATCTGCATAAAAATTAAACGACCTAAAATCGATCAAAGGCGATCAAAGGGGTCAGAGTCGGTTGATCCTAATCTACGAGCAGGAAATCAAACGACTCTGACCCCTTTGGTTTTCTTCCAATCGGCTGATTTACGGTCGCCGCCCTTCGGCCGAGCTGCTGCAGGGCGTCCCGTTCGTCGTTCGAAGTCTCGCTTGAAACGTTCACTGCCCAATACCCAAGCTCGTTCGGTGGCTTCGGTTATTTTCTGAACATCGTATTTCGGCAATATTTCGTCGAACAGGGCCCGGTAAGCCTCTTGCCTCCTTTTCGGGTGAGCACCCAACGCTTCATAGCCCGGATGAGGCGTAATTCGAGCGTCTGTGTGCCCCACGGCATTATGGGCGTAGCTCGACCAGGGGTATTCTGATGGGTGATCTACCATGCCTGCCCGCACGGGGTTAAGTTCTATATATCGGTACGCTGCAAGCAAGTAACTTTCGGAGTCGACCAAGGTTGATCGGTACCGCCCCTCCCACAACGTCCCGGTGCGTTCGTAGCTTTTGTTGAAGTACTGCACATATCGTCGCCCCAAAGCTTGCATCATTCGAGCGACACCAGACTCATCTGAGGGCGTGAGCAGCAGGTGAACGTGATTGCTCATCAAAACGTAAGCGTGTAGGGCCACCTGACTCTGTTCGGCCGCTTCCCGCAAATACTTTAAATAGACCTTGTAGTCTTTTTCAGCCGCGAAGCAAGCGCTTCGGTTGTTGCCCCTTTGAATAACATGTTGCGGGTACCCTGGCAAATAGGGACGTGGCCGTCTTGGCATGATTTCCTCCTTGTAAAATTCAAATGACTCTGACCCCTTTGATTAGTCGTTAGTGGGCAGAAGGATGTTGAAGTGGTGGTGACGGGACTCGCCCAGTGCCTGGTACTTTTCCTTCAGGGCCTCTCTCGCATTCCAGTCGCCATGGACCAGGCGGATGGTGCTGGGCCATTGCTTCATCCGTTTTACAAAATGCACCAGGTCATTTTGGTCCGCATGGGCTGAGTAGCCGCCGATGGTGGTGACACCGGCCCGGATGGTGCGGCGCTCGCCGTCGAGTTCGACCCAGCCGTGGGTGGGCCCGTATTGCTGGATGGCACGACCGGGGGTGCCCTGGGCCTGGTAGCCGACGAACAGGACCTGGTGGCGCTCATCTTCCAGCATGGCTTTGAGGTAGTTCACCACCCTGCCCCCGGCGGCCATGCCGCTCGCCGCCAGGACGATGGCCGGGCGGCCGGTTTTGGCGAGGTAGTCCACGGTCTGCAGGTGTTCTTCGTGGCTGTTGATGGTGTAGAGGTTGTCAAAACTCAACGGATGGCGACCGGCCTTGAGTCGCTTCTGGGCTTCGGCGTCCCAGAAGGGTTTGAGCTCCCGGTACACCTGGGTGAATTTGGCGGCCAGGGGTGAGTCGACGATGATTTCCATCTTTTGCCAGGTTTCCCCGCCCCGGTAGATCAGGTCTTCCAGTTCATAGAGCAGTTCCTGGGTCCGGCCGATGCTGAAGGCGGGGATGATTACGGTGCCGTCGTTTTTCAGGGCGTGTTCGATGGCGGCTTTGAGCTTGAGGCGTCGATCCTTGCGGCTTTCGTGGATGCGATTGCCGTAGGTGCTTTCGATGATCAGGGTGTCGGCTTTGTAGGGGGACCTGGGTGCCGACAACAGCGGCGCATAGGGCGCTCCCAGGTCGCCCGAGAAGACGGTGCGGTGGCTTTGCCCGGTGGGTTTGTCGAGCTGGTCCACTTCAACGTAGGCGGAGCCGAGGATGTGGCCGGCGCGCTGGAGTTTGATGCGGACTTTGCGTTGCTCGTCGTCCAGGATGGTGTGCCATTGCCGGTATGGTAGCGGTTTGAGCTGTTTGTTGACGGTGTCGAGGAATTGGTTGATCAGCCGCGCGTCCCGGGTGAAGCCGATTTTGAGGGCGTCTTCGATGACCAGCGGGAGCAGTTTGGCGGAGGGCTCCGAGCAGTAGATGGGGCCTTTGAATCCGGCGGCCATGAGGTATGGCAGCCTTCCGATGTGGTCGATATGGACGTGGGTGACT
>NZ_DFTP01000110.1:0-594 GCF_002381585.1 Marinimicrobium sp. UBA4209 | reverse complement strand
AGCGCTGAGGTCGAAGTGGATCTGGTGTTGTTCGAGGCTGTCGAGGTGGTCGGCGTCCTGGCCCTGGAAGAGGCCGCAGTCTACGAGAAAAGCGTGGTCGGGGCCGGCGATGTAGCGGTGGCAGCTGCCGGTGACGCCGTCGGCGCCGCCGTGGTGTTGGAATTTTGGGTAGTCCATTTTCGTTCTCAGTATTTATCACGCCCGGGGCACGAATGGAGGAAGCCCTTTCAAGACACGCCGTGAACCCATCCCTGGGGGCTCGGATCGCGGGTCCCCCGCTCTACGGTCTTGAAAGGGCTTCCTCCATCCGCGCCACTCAATGCCAAATTCTATTCCGGTGGATCTTGGCAAGAGCCTACAAATAAGACAAGGGCCAGCGCAAGGCGCTGGCCCTTGATAGTGACGGTCTGATGCCTGACGCGACGGACCGTGCGTTTGCTCGTCCTGAGCTGTGCAGGCGGGCTGCACTTCCTGACTCCCCTACCTCTTGAGCTGCTTCCTGTGACTTCTTGTCAGTGCTCGTCCTGTTGGCATCCTGCCTGAGGTTCCTTTGCCGTTCCTGGCGGGGTGTGTTTCCTTTCGCTTCCCTGTGAT
>NZ_DFTP01000078.1:37198-37550 GCF_002381585.1 Marinimicrobium sp. UBA4209 | reverse complement strand
GCATCCGCCGAAACGTTTCCGATACTGACACCCATGCGTTGCATTGAGTCCATCAAGGCGCTGGACAACTAACGCCAGTACCACCCAATCCGCAATAACCACCCGGGTTTTTGGCCAGATATTGCTGGTGATAAGGTTCAGCATAGTAAAACGGGCCGGCCGGCTGGATCTCTGTGGTTATCTCTCCCCTGCCCCGCTCCTCAAGCGCGGCCTGATACCGCTCCCGACTCTGCTCCGCCGCGGCTTGCTGTGTGGCATTCTGGGTGTAAATCCCGGAGCGGTATTGGGTACCCCGATCATTGCCCTGGCGCATGCCTTGGGTAGGATCGTGATTTTCCCAGAAGGTTTTGAG
>NZ_DFTP01000078.1:36682-37087 GCF_002381585.1 Marinimicrobium sp. UBA4209 | reverse complement strand
ATGCTGCTGAGCGGCGCAACGGTGGGGTCAAACACCACCAGGACGACTTCGTTGTGTCCGGTGTAGCCGGAGCAGACTTCTTCGTAGGTAGGATTGGGGGTATAACCGGCGGCGTAACCGACGGCGGTACTGTAGACGCCAGGCAGTTGCCAGAAGCACCGCTCGGCGNNCCCAAAAACAGCCCATGCCGACAACAATCTGCTCCAGCCCTTCCGGGAAAGGTGGCTGCAGTGGCGTACCTTTGACAAAGTGTTTGGCATTGTCGCCGTCGAGTTTCATCGCCTCATCACGCCCTTTCAAGGCCTGATCCCGCGTGGGCATTTCCAGCTTTCTGGTACCAAAAAACATACTTTCGACCACCTTGTGCGTTGTCGTTGAGACCGGTTCTGGAGGCGGTACAGTCTT
>NZ_DFTP01000078.1:399-36464 GCF_002381585.1 Marinimicrobium sp. UBA4209 | reverse complement strand
CCTCCGAGAGTCTCCAAACGGTACACCCGCCGAGGCCGGACTACACTGGAGACCTACCAACCATCAGAGCTCAGAACCAACGCTGGTTATTGGAGCGCTGCCACCAACGTAACAGAAGCCGATCAACCGCACCCTCGGTGGCCATACCGAGCTTTTCCGGGAGCGACTTCTTGTGCACAAAACTGACTTCAAACACATCGGACTTCTCGGCCAACTGTACCAGATACTCATCACTGGTTTTCAGCTCATCAATCAGCTTCACCGACTGCGCGCGACGACCAAACCAGATCTCCCCGGTCGCCACCTTATCGATCTCCACCTGAGGGCGGTGCTCCGAAACGAACTCCTTAAACAGAATGTGGGTGTCTTCGAGGTCCTCCACAAACTTGTCCCGGCCCTTCTTCGTGTTTTCACCAAACATGGTGACGGTACGCTTGTACTCGCCCGCGGTAAACATCTCGAAATCGATGTTGTTCTTTTTCAGCAGCTTGTGGAAATTCGGTAACTGGGCCACCACGCCGATCGAGCCCAGTACCGCGAAAGGGGCCGCCAGAATCCGGTCCGCTACGCAGGCCATCATATAGCCGCCACTGGCCGCCACCTTGTCCACGCATACGGTCAGGGGAATATGGCGGTCTCGAATCCGGGCCAGTTGGCTGGACGCCAGGCCGTAGCTGTGCACCAGCCCGCCGCCGCTTTCCAGCTTGACCACCACCTCATCCGAAGGGCGGGCCAGGCTCAGTACGGCGGTGATTTCTTCTCGCAGGCTGTCAGTGGCCGAGGCTTTGATGTCGCCGTTGAAGTCCAACACAAAGACCCGTTTTTTATCGCTGTCCTTCGGTTTGCCATCGCTTTTGGCTTGGGCTTTGAGGGCTTTCTTTTTCTCGGCTTGCTCGGCCTTTTCCTGCTTTTTTTCGGCCTTGGCGTCGGCTTTGCGCTCCGCATCATCCAATGCCGCCTGCTTGAGCGCGTGGGTCATATGCTTGAAGCGGTCGTTCAGTTTGACGACCTCAACCTGCCCTTTATCGCCCCGCTTCCGGTTTTTGCTGCCAGCGGCTGCCACCAGCCCGGCGACAAAACCGATCGCAATCACGACCGTTATTACCTTGGCTAGAAACAGCCCGTACTCATTGATGAATTCCAAAGCTTCACTCCGTTATTTGGTGGTCTTCTTTTACGTTTTCTCTCGGTAGATCGGTCACTCCCAGACTGACAACGCCTGTCGGGCCGGATCATTCAACGGTCGCGCCAGCAAGCCGGACGATGACAGACGCACCTCAAACAGTGCATTGTCCGCCATGGGTACAAAGGTCGCACTGCCATAGCGGGCGTCCACCACCGGGAACCAGCCCGGGTTGCGATTGACCAGGGCCCATAGGTCCGGCCCCCAGGCACTTTGCTCCAGACTGTAGACGGTGCGCTCGGCGCTGCGCTCATCGTTCAGGGTGTAGTATCGGCCACTGAGCCGATCCAGCCGGTAGCCGGGTTTGATACCCAAGCCACCCAAGAATCCTTGCCACTTGATGATGCGTGCATCCAGTTGCCATTGGTCGCCGCGGAGCTCAAAGGTGTCCTCTTCGCCATTGTTGTGCACCAGTGTCGCCCTGAATCGCTGATCCCCGAGCTGTTTGAGGCTCAAGGTGGCGACCGGCTCCTCCTGTGCCATCTGCCGATAGCTGAAGAGGTCCAGCGCTGCCAGGGCCAACACCAGAGCCAGAACCAGCAGACCCAGCCCGACGAAGCCCCGCAAAAAACCCATCAGCCAGTGCCGACGGGCCAGCAGGCGCAAGGCGGCATAGACCAGTATCAACCCGAGAAGAATGATGGCGATTGAAAAAATCGTGTAGAACATGCGAGTTTCCTAGTCTCAGGAGCGCTTATTGTGCTGCTGCGCGACAAAATCCGCAATCAACTGTCCGGCGATGGTCTGCACAGGAGGCGTGACGGGCAGCTTGTCATAGCGCCACCAGTTGGCCTCCACAATTTCATCGCCGTCCACCCGTATCTCCCCCGAGTCATACTCCGCATGAAAGCCCAACATCAATTGTCCGGGAAACGGCCAGGGCTGACTGGCGAAATAGCGCGGCGCCTTGATGGTCAGCCCCACCTCCTCCATGACCTCGCGGTGTACGGTATCTTCCACGCGCTCGCCTATCTCAACAAACCCCGCCAGCGCCGTGTGGATACCTTGGCGCGAGCGCGCGTGGCGGGCCAGCAGACACTGATCGCCACGGGTAATCAGCGTGATCATACAGGGGCTCAGGCGGGGGTAAAAACGCAACTCACAGTGCGGGCACCGATGGGCGGGTTCGCCGGCTGGCATGGGCTCAGTTGGGCCACCGCAGCGCCCGCAAAAGCGGTGCTCCAGCCGCCACCGGGACCATTGCAGAGCATTGCCCACCAGGGAAAACAGCCGATCGTCTAGCAGCCCCAGTTGGGTTCGCAGGCCCAGCCATTGGCAGCCTTCTATAATTGGTGCGTCCAGGAGGTGCAGCGCATAGAGTGAGAGACCCTCCCAGCGACCAAGGAAATCGCAATCCGTCGTCGCCACCCAGGGTTCCGCTTCAGCCGCATCCAGGAGTCTCAGGCGACCGGGCTGGTCGCAAAGAACGGTGCCGTCCCCTACCAGCAGATACCGGCGGGAATGATCATCATGGGAGTCATCCGCCACTTCAGTTCACCGGATAGCCCAGAGCCGCCAGGCTTTCCTCGGCAACCTGAAGGACGCTGTCATCGGTATTACGATCCTGACGCAGACTGTCTATGTAATACTCGAGGCTGATGATGGCATCGGCAAAATTCTCCAGCATATGGCGCACCGCCGCCGGCTGCTCACTCTTGAGCAGTGACTCTTCAATAAAGCGCGAGCAGGAGTGCAGCACCGCCGCTGAGCGCGAACGGTTAAGCAGGATCATACCGCCGCGGATGGTGGTCAGGGTGGTGGCCACATTCTTGATGTGCCCGACATCGTAGTTTGATTCGGCATAGGAGGTCAGCGCCCGTTTGATCATGGCCAGGCCGGATTCGGCCTCTTCCAGCACCAACTCTTCCGCCTCGGCGAGCTGACTGTTGGCAATGATTTCGTCCCGGGAGGTCGCATTCAACTTGGCCAACCGCTCATCGGAGAGGTTCATTTTACCCAGTCCCGACACGGAGCTTTCGATGTACAAGAGCGTGTCGGCGACGGCAAGCAGCTCGTCAGGATCGATGGTCTCGTCGGACTTCTGCCAGCGTTGGATTTTCTGGATTTCCTCTTTCAGGCTGTTACTGGGCGATACCAGCCCCACCACCGACAGAATGTCCGCCACTTTTTTGAGGGTTTCCAGCAGCTCCGGGCTTTCGCGTAACAATTCGGTGCCGCCCTGGGCGGCCCGCTCGAGAATGTTTTTGGTGCTGCGCAGCTCGTCTTTCAGGACCGCGCCCATGGAGTCGATGGTGGCCGCACTCGGGCCTTTGAGAAACTCCAGCTCCCGCACCAGCTCCGCATCCGTATAAGGCAGCGGCTCCAGGCCGTAGGCTTTCACCACTGCATCGGTGCGCGCACCGCTGGCCCGCGACAAGGCAATCAGATAGAGCATTTCCTTGAGCAGCGACGGCTCTGGAGGTTGCTCAAGTCCCTCGGGGCCGGCAGACTGAAGTTGTTTTATATGGCGATCCAGGGCGCTGAACAGGCGTTTGCGGCCGACGCCGATATCCATGTTGGCGGCCCGCAGCGCCTCGAACATCGCTGCGGCCACCCACCACAGGCCCGCCCGGGGGCGACCGTGGCTGATGGACTCCAGGCGCTCCATCGCCCTCCCCATCATACCCAGTGAGGCCCGTTGCTGTTTGTTCTGAAGCAGGTTGACCAGACCCACCTGATACATGTGCCGAAGCCGGCGCACCAGCGGTGGCAGATCTTCCCCGAGTACGGTGCTGCTCTGCCCTTTGCCCGAATAGATGGGTTCCGGCTCCAGGGTGTAGAAGTAGCTCTCCGGTAATGGGGGAGCTTTACGAAGCTGACGTAACTCATTGATGTGAGGGATCAGAAGCACCGCCATGCTCCGGGAGGTCTGCAGGCAGTACTCGAGATAGCGCGGCAGGATGAAAAAAGCGGACGTCAGCACGTCCAGCTTGCGATTGGTATTCTGCTCTTCCCCCAGCGGGATGTCAGTGATCTGCTCAACCAGCTCCTGGGCCAGCAAGTCAACGCCGCGCAGTTGCAGGAGATTCAGGGTGCCGCTGATCTGCTTGATGCCATCGATACAGTTCTGGAGGAGCTCTCCGTTATTGCGATCGGCGGCAAACTCCTCCAATCGGACGGCGGCCTGCTCAATGGTGGCGACCAACTGATCCTGAACCAGTTTCAGGGAATTGAGGTTGACGTTTTCAGTGCTGCTCACTGCCGCTACCTTTTCTTGTCATGATTTCAGCCCTTGCCCCGAACAACCGTTGAGAGTCCAACGGGGCCGCCCGGGAGGCGCTTTCCGGGGAACAGCGCGCTATTACTTGTTGTTATGGGACACAATTGTTGTGGGAAACAATGTAACCCAAGTCCCCCTATTTTTCACACAAATTTGAACAAAGCAACGTAAGCCACTAAGAAATCAGCAAATTTGGGACTTTGATCAATCTTGCCAGAGCACCTGCCCAGCACTTTTCTCGATCGCCTCGAGCTTCGCGCGATGGGCGGCCAACTCTTCATCGCTGGCGCGAATCACCGGTGTCGGTGTCCGCTGGGCCGACAGGGGGCGCCGCTCCTGCCCGGAGCTGTCATTGCCGCTGCCCGCCGATGAACTTCCTCCCAGAGACAGTGCCGTCTGGCCACCGGTCATCAGCAGGTAAACGTCGGCCAGAATCTCGGCATCCAACAGGGCGCCGTGCAGCTCGCGCTGGGCATTATCCACGCCATAGCGCTTGCACAGCGCGTCCAGGTTGTTTTTCTGCCCCGGGTGCTTGCTCCGGGCGAGGACCAGGCTGTCGATCACGCCGCAACGACGGGTAATAGAGCCAAACCGGGCATTCCACTGTTTGAGTTCGTGGTCGATAAAACCGATATCAAACGGCGCGTTGTGAATCACCAGCTCCGCACCATCGACAAAGGCCACAAAGTCTTCAACAATCTGCGCAAACACCGGCTTGTCCGCCAGCATCTCATTGGTGATACCGTGCACCTCCATCGCGCCGGCATCCACTTCCCGCTCCGGATTGATGTACTGATGATAATGACGTCCGGTCAGCTTCCGGTTGACCAGCTCCACACAGCCGATTTCGATGATTTTGTGGCCCTGGGAGGGCTCCAGACCCGTCGTTTCGGTATCCAGTACGATCTGTCGCACGCTCAACTCCTCAATTCGTCAATGCCGCGGTTGGCCAGCTGGTCTGCCAACTCGTTCTCCCGGTGTCCACTGTGCCCCTTGACCCAGCGCCAGTCAATTCGATGGGTCTGTACCGCCCGATCCAGCGCCTGCCACAAATCGACGTTTTTGACGGGCTTTTTGGCGGAGGTTTTCCAGCCGTTGCGTTTCCAGCCCTTCATCCACTCGCTGATGCCCTTACGCACATACTGAGAGTCCGTGGTCAGGACCACCTCACAGGGCTCCCGCAGGGCGTCGAGTGCTTCAATGGCCGCTCGCAGTTCCATCCGGTTGTTGGTGGTCTCGGCTTCACCACCGTACAGGCTCTTTTCCTGACCGTTGAAGCGCAGTAGCGCTCCCCAGCCACCGGGCCCGGGGTTCCCCCGACAGGCACCGTCCGTAAATATCTCAACTTTTTTCAAACTATCACCAGCAATTCATTGATTTTCAATACTTTTGATCTTTTCTCATGGGCTGGGCGCCCAGCCCCGGCAACGACGATGGGCGCCGCTCCCACGCGGGTTTGACAGGAACCGCACCACCCAGCTCCTTGCAGGCAAGCACTTGATAGAAGGCGCCTCCTGGGAGGTGCAGCCTTTTACCCCATTGGTCACACCATTGTAAACGACGCAAAGCGCCGGGATGCTGCAACGCCGGGCGGTAAAACCCACGCTGAACGCGGTCCGGCTCCAGATCCAGCAACTGCAGCCAGTCCAACAAACGTCCAAGCCTCAACGGCTGATGACGCCAGAGCGCGTGCCGGCTGAACAGGCGTGCGACGTGGCGGGAAAGCCCGAAGCCACTCCAGGGATTGAATCCCACCACAACCAGACATCCCCGGGGGATCAAGACCCGTTGAGCCTCTCGTAGCAGCTGATGGGGCGTCGGACTGAAATCCAGTGCGTGGTGCAACACCACCAGATCAACCGACCCGGAAGGCAGCGGCAGCTGTCGGGGGTCGGCGATCAACGACGACAGTGAACCGGCCCCGGCATCACTGAGGGCAATCGTCACGCGATGGGTGATCCGGCTGCTGCCGGTCATATCCAGCGCTGGATCGACACCAATCTGCAGCAGATGGTAGCCAAACAGGTCCTGCAGCGCGCCCTCGAGGGTGAGCTTCTCCGCCGCCAACATCGCCTGCCCGAGAGGGGTACCGAACCAGGCCGCCATTTCCCGGGCCGACTGATCCGCCGGCGGCACGCCAAAACGCTGCCTCCGCCAAGCCCGAACCCGGCTCAGGAACTTGTCTGAAGTCATAGTAATCGCCCCACTCGGCGGTTGCGCAGGCATCCGCTATGCTGAGAGTATACTCGCTTAACCCCATGAAAACAGGAGCCTTTAATGCGCGAACCCATTGGTATTCCCGCACTGGACAGCAACTATTTCTGGCTGCTGCCCGTGGACGATGCCCCGGAGTGCCAGAGTGGCGACGTGTATCTGATCGATCCCGGCGACGCCCAGCCGGTGCTTGAAACCCTGGAGCGAAAGACGTTCAGGCTCAGAGGCATCCTGATCACCCACCACCACTGGGATCATACCGACGGATTGGACGGGATTCTGAGCCGCCTGAAAGTCCCGGTGTACGGCCCGGACTCGGTACCTCAAGTGGACCAGGTTGTGAAAGACGGCGATCGGCTGGAACTGCCGGGCCTGGCTCTGTCAGTCATGGCGGTTCCCGGCCATACGCTGGACCACCTCGCCTACTTTCAGGCGGCGACAGGAGAGGCGCCTCCGCGGCTGTTCTGCGGCGACGCCCTGTTTGCCGCGGGCTGCGGCCGACTGTTTGAGGGGACACCGGCGCAAGCACAGACGTCTCTGGACAGGCTCAACACGCTGCCGGGCAAGACCCGGATCTACTGTGCCCATGAGTACACTCAGACCAACCTGCGTTTTGCCCTGACGGTGGAGCCCGACAATGCGGCCGTGCGCAAGCGTCTGGGCCATGTCAGCGAGTTGAGAGCCAGCCACCGACCGACCCTTCCCAGTGAACTCTCCCTAGAGCGGGAGACCAACCCCTATTTGCGCACGGACAACCCCTCCCTGGTGAGCGCTCTGGGTCTGCCCCCCAATACCGAGCGGTCAAGAGTCTTTGGGGAACTGCGCTCCAGAAAAGACCGGTTTCGTTAGTCTGCAGGGAAACCCGGATGAACGGCGCGCCACATCCTCCGGGCGTTCCTTGACGCCCCCGATGAGAGTCCCTAGAATCGCGAAAATCCGCGCCTGGCGAACGACGTCTGGCATCACGTGTCACCAGTACTTCGGTAACCCATGAATCGACTCAAGCGCCCTCTCGCCCTGGCCGTCAGCCTGATCAGCCTCGGTGGCTGCCAGACCCTGACCCCCTCTGAACCGTCCAAAACCGCGGACCAGAACCACCTGCTCATCGACGAATCGCTCTGCACCCTGGATCGGGAGCAACAGGCCCAATTCCTGGTGTCGGATGAGGGCAACCTCTGGCCGCGCCTGAGAGACGGCTACGGACTTCCCGATGTCGATCACCCACGAATCGACACCTACGTGGACTGGTACGCCCGTCACCCACATTACATGGAGCGGGTCATCGAGCGGGGCCAGCGCTTCCTCCACCACATTGCCAACGAGCTGGAAGCCGAGGACATGCCGCTTGAGCTGGCGCTGCTACCCATCGTTGAAAGCGCCTTTGACCCCTTTGCCTATTCCCACGGCCGGGCCTCCGGCATCTGGCAATTTGTCCCCGCCACCGGCCGCCAGTATGGCCTCAAGCAGAACTGGTGGTATGACGGACGCCGGGATGTGGTCGCCTCCACCGACGCCGCCATTCGCTACCTGAAGTACCTCAACGAGCTGTTTGACGGCGACTGGTTGCTCGCCCTGGCGTCCTATAACACTGGCCAGGGTAATGTCATGCGCCGGATCCGCAGCAACGAGCGACGCGGCAAGCCAACCGACTTCTGGTCCCTGAACCTGCCCAGGGAAACCCGGGCCTATGTGCCCCAATTATTGGCCCTTGCCAGAGTGATTGGCGAGCCCGAAAAGTACAATCTTGCCCTCAACCCCGTCCCGGACGAGCCCTACTTTCGGATCGTGGATGTGGAGTCACAGATCGATCTGGCACAGGCGGCCGAGCTGGCCGAACTGGAGCTGGACGAGCTCTACCTCCTGAACGCCGGCTACAATCGCTGGGCCACGGATCCGGACGGCCCTCACCGGCTGTTGATCCCCGTCCAGCATGAAGAGACCTTCCGCGCCAACCTGGCCAGCATTCCCACCCGCGAGCGCGTGGGCTGGGATCGCTACCGGGTCGTCAGTGGCGACTCGTTGATCACCATCGCCCGCCGCTATCGCACCAGTGTCGACACCATCAAAAGCGTCAATCAACTGAACAGCAATATCATCCGGGCCGGACAGACCCTCATGATTCCCACCGCCAAGCATCCGGCCAACCGCTACGCTTTCAGCGCCGACCAGCGTCGCCAACGGACACAGAATCGCTCTCAGGGCAGTGAAGGCAGCACCAGGGTAGACTACCAGGTGCGTCCAGGAGACAGCTTCTGGACGATTGCCAAGCGCCATGGCATCACCGTAGGGGCGCTGACCAACTGGAATGGCATGGCCCCGGGCGACACCCTGATGCCGGGCCAGACGCTGGTGATCTGGACCGAACAGCAAGACATGACCAGCAGTGCTCAAGGCGATCGCCGCTCCGTCGTGCGCAAGGTGCATTACCGGGTGCGCAAAGGGGATTCGATCGCTCGCATCGCCAATCGCTTCAATCTGTCGGTCCAGGATATTCTGCGTTGGAACACGGTTTCGGCATCCAGCTACATTCATCCGGGACAATCCCTGACCCTGTTCGTGGATGTGACCAACAACGCTTCGTTCTGATCACACCCCCGGTTTCACAGGCACAAAAAAACCGCCAATTAAAGGCGGTTTTTTTGTGCCTGAGGCGCGCGGACCAGAAGGTCCGCCACCTTTGACTGTCAGCCCATCAACGCTCGACAGTGACGTCCTGGCGCAACTGTTCACGATACGCAAGGTATTCCTGCTGCCCTTGCATCTGCGCCAGGTTGCGTCGCAGCGACTGCTGCTCCTCTTCGCTCAGATCGCTCCACTGGCCATCCTGCGCCTGGGTCAACACCACAACGGCATAGCCATCGCGGATCGACACACCACTGACCACGGGCTCACCAGAGGGCTTGGGCAGTGAAAACACATGCTGGACCAGCGCGCGGTCCAGATCGCTTGCGCGACGCTCAACCTTTTCCGCCGCCTGAACTTCAAGCCCGGCCTCTTCCGCCACCGCGGAGAGTGATTCGCCAGACGCCACCGCCTCACGAAGAGCTTCACCGCGCTCCGCCAGCAAAGACTGGATCCGCTCATTGCGCAACTGCCGGGCAATCTGTTCGCGCACTTCCTCCAGGGGCTTGATGTAGGCCTCCTGGTAGTCGGTCTTCTTGATCACCACGACCCGATCGTTTGCCAACTCGATCAGATCACTGCTGTTTTCACGCTCGAGAACTTCCTCCGAAAATGCCGCTTCGACAACAGTGGTCTCCCCGGCCACTCCCGGGCCACCATTGCGCCCAAACAGACCGGTGTTTTCCAGGGGCAGATTCAACTCATCCGCGACAGATTGCAGGCTATCAGCGTTGTAGGATAGCTCACTCAGACGCTCCATCAGAGTGACGAATTCATTTTCCGCTTCGACCCGCTTGAGCTGCTGCGCAATGCGCTCCCGAGCATCTTCAAACGTGGCCACTTCCGAACCCCGCTGCTCGGTCACTTTGATCAGATGAACCCCGGCCTCGGTTTCAACCGGAGCCGACACTTCACCGACCTCTAGTGAGTCAACGGCGGCCATGAAGGCTTCGGGCAGACCTTCCCCGGAGACAAAGCCCAGATCCCCGCCCTGCCCGCTGGACCCGAGATCTTCAGAGTATTGTTCGGCCAATTCGGCAAAAGAAACGCCCTCTTCAAGCGCTCCCTGCACCTCGGCAATCCGCTCGTCGCTAGAATCTTCAAACAGAATATGGGCAACGCGACGTTCCGCCTCCTGCCCTTCCTGAGCCTCCTGGTTCTGCTCGAACTGGTCCCGCAGGGTCTGCTCATCAATCTCAATGTCCGCCATCAGGTTGGCAACGCTCAGATCAATATAATCGACGGCCACCTGCTCGGGCTGACGGAATTGATTCTGGTTACTCTGATAGAAAGCTTCGATGTCACTGTCCGTCACCTCGACCTGGTCCGCGACCTGATCGCGGCTCAGGGTGGCGTACTGGAAATCGCGGCTCTGGAAGTTCAATGCGGCAAACCGCTCCAGCTCGGCTGGAGTCACAAAGCCACTGGCGGCGACACCGGAAGACAACTGATTCAGCAGCAGTTCCTGACGCAGCAGGGCCTTGTACTGGGCCGGGGTATAGCCCATGGAGCGCAGCACCTGCTGGTAGCGATTCGGATCAAACTGACCACTGTCACCCGCGAACTGCGGGAAACTCAGAATCAACTGATCCAGAGTGCTTTCACTGACCCCCATACCCTGCTTGCGGGCATGCTGAATCAGGACTTTGCGCTGGACCAGCGCCTCAATGGCCGGTTCGCGCAGACGCTCATCGCTGACAAATTCGGAAGGAACGGAGTCGCCATACTGATTGAGAATCTGCTGGCGCTGGCGATAGATTTCCCGAGCCACCTCATTCTCGGTAATGGATTCACCATCAACGGAAACCACTTCGCCGGAGCGGCTGGAACCCGAAAACAGCGCCTCGGCACCGGACAAAGCGAAAATAATCACCAGGAAGCCGACCAGAATACCGGCTACCACACCTTTGGAGTTGTCGCGAATCGTCTGCAGCATTGTCTGCTCCTAGTCATAAACCCGTTGGGACGATCGATTCCAACGCGCTTTCTTATCATCTTGCTCAAACCAGGGACTGAGCGAGTCGATCTGGTTGAATAAAGAAAAGGCGCACCTCTAGGGATGCGCCTCCTCATACTGCCGGGTCAGTTCTCTCTGGATTCTGGAGCGATTACTCAACTCGCTGAAACCAGACTATGAACGCTCCCGGCAATCACCGAAAACGCGCACAGGGCGCGTCAAAAACGCTTAGTTGACCGCGTCTTTCAGTGCCTTACCCGCTTTAAAACTGGGCACCTTGGCAGCGGCGATCTGGATCTCGGCGCCGGTCTGTGGGTTGCGGCCGGTGCGCGCGGCACGCTCTTTCACAGCGAAGGTACCAAAACCGACCAGAACAACCTGATCGCCCTTCTGCAGAGCACCAGTAATGTTGTCAACCATTGCGTCGAGCGCACGGCCGGCAGCAGCTTTAGGAATATCCGCAGATGCGGCGATGGCTTCAATCAGCTCGGATTTGTTCACACTTAACCCCTTTTGATTATTTGCTTCAGAAATCGATGGCGCAGGTTACTGTTCAAAATCAATCCCCGACCATTCAATGTCGGCTCATGACCCGCTCAGGTTAGTACCCGTTCAGGCTAACACCATTGGCCTGAACGGTGAGTTGGCCAGGACAGCAAATCGCCCCGTGCCGCCTGCTTGGCGAATGAACTGCGATTTATACCAAGTGAGGTCAGGCGGGTCAAGAAGACAATGTTAGCTTTGTGCGATTACTTCAAGGATTGAACGTTATTTAACCAAACCTGACCCGAACCGGGTATCAACGCCCTATTTTGTTACCCGGACACCAGCCCGAAGGCTGGCCCGGTTGTTACCAATGGAAACTTCCCTTTCGCCTCAATGGGTGCTGATACGATTACCGCAATCATCCTGCTGAGCCTTTTTTTCCAACGCCTGATACTCTTCATCAGACAGCGGCTTGGGCATGGACTGCAGCGCAATCTGTAACACATCATCGATCCACTGTACCGGTTTGATGGTCAGGTCTTCTTTAATGTTATCGGGAATTTCTTTCAGATCACGCTCATTTTCCTGCGGAATAATGACCGTCTTGATACCTCCACGATGAGCCGCTAGAAGCTTTTCTTTCAGGCCACCAATCCTCAGCACTTCACCCCGCAAGGTAATTTCACCGGTCATCGCCACATCCGCGCGTACGGGGATACTGGTCAACACCGACACCAGGGCGGTGCACATCGCAATACCAGCACTGGGGCCATCTTTCGGGGTCGCCCCTTCCGGAACGTGAATGTGAACATCCATTTTCTCGTGATAATCGGGCGCAATCCCCAGCACCTGGGCACGCGAACGAACCACGGTGAGGGCTGCCTGAATAGATTCCTGCATGACATCCCCCAGAGAACCCGTCTTGATGACCCGGCCCTTGCCTTTGACCGCCGATGACTCGATCGTAAGCAACTCACCACCGACCTGGGTCCAGGCCAGACCGGTCACCTGGCCGATCTGGTTTTTATCTTCAGCCCGACCGAAGTCAAACTTCCGAACCCCCAGGTAATCTTCCAGTACAGCCGAATCAACCACATCTTCGCGCACGGTTTTGTCCTTCACATGGCGGGTGACCACCTTGCGGCACACCTTGGCGATTTCCCGTTCCAGACCACGCACCCCGGCTTCGCGTGTGTAGTACCGGACGATGTCGCGAATGGCTTCATCGGCAATGGTCAACTCGCCTTCTTTGAGGCCATTGGTCTTCATCTGCTTCGGGATCAGGTAACGAAGCGCAATGTTGAGCTTTTCATCCTCGGTGTACCCCGGAATCCGGATAACCTCCATGCGATCCAGGAGCGGACCGGGAATGTTCATCGAGTTGGAGGTGCAGACGAACATGACATCCGACAGATCGTAATCCACTTCCAGGTAATGATCGTTGAAGTGATTGTTCTGCTCCGGGTCCAACACCTCTAACAGCGCCGACGCCGGATCACCCCGGTTATCCATCCCCATCTTGTCGACTTCGTCCAACAGGAAGAGCGGATTTTTTACCCCGACCTTCGCCATTTTCTGTACCAGCTTGCCGGGCAGAGAGCCGATGTAGGTGCGGCGGTGACCGCGAATTTCCGCCTCGTCTCTCACCCCACCTAGCGCCATCCGGATGAATTTGCGATTGGTGGCCCGGGCAATGGATTCTCCCAGGGAGGTTTTACCCACACCGGGCGGACCAACCAGACACAGAATCGGGCCTTTGATTTTGTTTACCCGCTTCTGAACCGCCAGATATTCAAGAATGCGCTCCTTGACCTCTTCCAGGCCAAAGTGGTCTTTCTCCAGCACATCTTCAGCCCGCTGCAAGTCGTGACGGACTTTACTGCGTTTTTTCCAGGGTACCTTCAGCATCCAGTCGATATAGGCTCGCAACACCGAAGCTTCCGCCGACATCGGGGACATCATGCGCAACTTGTTCAGCTCGGCACGGGTTTTTTCCTCAGCCTCCTTGGGCATACCCACTTGCTCGATTTTCTTCTCGAGCTCGTCGATTTCATTGCCCTCATCTCCCATGTCACCAAGCTCTTTCTGAATGGCTTTCATCTGCTCATTCAGGTAATACTCGCGCTGGCTCTTTTCCATCTGCTGCTTGACGCGCCCGCGGATTTTTTTCTCGACCTGAAACAGATCAATTTCCGCCTCCATCAACCCCAGTAGATGTTCGATGCGCTCGCGCACCGAGACCATTTCCAGAATGGCCTGCTTCTGCCCCAGCTCGAGGGTCATGTGCGCCGCCACGGTATCGGCCAGGCGGCCGGGCTCGTCAATCCCGCTGAGCGAGGTCATCACTTCCGAGGGTACTTTTTTGCTCAGGGTGACGTATTGCTCAAACTGGTTGATGGTTGAATTGATCAGGGCATCCGCTTGGTGCCCCGTCAGGGTTTCCTCTTCCAGCAAATTCACTCTGGCGCGAAAATGTTTATCAATGACTTCGACATTTTCGATCGCGGCACGCTCGCCGCCTTCCACCAGCACTTTCACCGTGCCGTCAGGCAATTTCAAAAGCTGGAGAATTGTGGCAACGGTACCGACGCCGTACAGGTCCTCTGCTTTGGGGTCATCGTCACCGGGGTTTTTCTGGGCTACCAGTAATACTTGTTTGTCGCTGGACATGGCGCTTTCAAGCGCCTCGATGGACTTGTCACGGCCCACGAACAGGGGAATCACCATGTGGGGATACACCACGACGTCACGCAGCGGCAACAGCGGAATATCACTGACTTGGGTGGGAATGGGCTTGTCTTGTTGATCCATCTGGGTCGGTCCTCATAGTGGAAGGCCAGAAACTGCTTGTCGCGAAAGAGCGACACACTAAAAGATTGGGGGCTACCCCGCCGGATTACAAGTTTTTGACGGTAAAAAACCGCAAAGAGCGCCCATAAGGCGCTCTTTGCGGTTTAACCACGATACTGCAACCGCGTTCAGTCGCCCTTGGCTACCTTCGCTGGCGCCTCGCTCTGCTCATAGACCAGCAGGGGTTCCGACTCGCCTTTAATAACAGAGTCATCGACAATGACTTTCACGACACCTTCTTCGGAGGGAATCTTGTACATGGTGTCCAGCAGTACCGCCTCCATGATGGAGCGCAGCCCTCGAGCACCGGTCTTGCGGTCCATGGCTTTCTGGGCCACCGCCTCAAGCGCGTCACGGCGGAAATCAATGTCAACCCCTTCCATTTCAAACAGTCGCTGGTACTGCTTGGTCAGGGAGTTCTTGGGTTCGGTCAGAATCTGAACCAACGCCTCTTTGTCGAGCTCATCGAGGGTGGCAATGACCGGCAGACGACCGACGAACTCGGGAATCAGACCGTACTGAACCAGATCCTCAGGCTCGAGTTGATGCAGGATTTCGCCAAACTTGCGCTTGTCGTCCTTGCTTTTGACTTCCGCTCCAAAACCGATTCCACCTTTCTCAGAGCGGTCGCGAATCACCTTGTCCAACCCGGCAAAGGCACCACCACAGATGAACAGGATATTTTTGGTGTCAACCTGCAGGAACTCCTGCTGTGGGTGCTTACGCCCACCCTGCGGCGGTACGGAAGCCACCGTACCTTCAATCAATTTGAGCAGCGCCTGTTGAACGCCCTCCCCTGACACATCACGGGTGATCGAGGGGTTATCTGACTTGCGGGAAATCTTGTCGATTTCATCGATGTAGACAATACCCTGCTGGGCCTTGTCGACGTCGTAATCACATTTCTGCAACAGCTTCTGGATGATGTTTTCGACGTCTTCGCCCACGTAACCAGCCTCGGTCAACGTGGTCGCATCCGCAATGGTAAAGGGAACATCGAGAAGGCGTGCCAGCGTTTCTGCCAGCAGCGTTTTACCACTACCGGTCGGCCCCACCAGCAGAATATTACTCTTGCCGAGCTCGATCGGGTCCTTGCCCTTGTCGCCAACCCGCAGACGCTTGTAGTGGTTGTACACCGCCACAGCCAACACTTTCTTGGCACGCTTCTGGCCAATGACGTACTCATCCAGAATCGACGAGATTTCACTCGGCGTGGGCAGGTGTTCAGAGGGGCCTTCGGCCGCCGCTTCCTGAATCTCCTCGCGGATGATGTCATTACACAGATCGACACACTCGTCGCAGATGAACACCGAGGGACCGGCGATCAGCTTGCGCACTTCGTGCTGGCTCTTACCGCAGAACGAGCAATACAGCAGTTTGCCGTTCTTGTCGCCACTGTCTTTGGTGTGATCGGTCATTAAACCACTCCGTCTTAAACGCTTATAGGGGTAAAGATGCAACCTTTTACCCGGAATTTCAAGCTGGATTCGCCTGTTCGGCCTCCAGACTCAATGAAGTATACGCGCCGGGCACCGTTTGGATGCCCGGGCGTGCTGGCGTCAGCTTATTCAGCGCCTCCGCGGCGGCTGACCACGCTGTCCACCAGACCGTATTCGACCGACTTCTGGGCACTCATGAAGTTGTCCCGCTCGGTATCCAGCGCAATCTTCTCCACCGACTGACCGGTGTGATGGGCCATCAGCTCATTCAGACGCTCGCGGATACTCAGAATCTCCCGAGCCTGAATGTGGATGTCCGACGCCTGACCCTGGGCTCCACCACTGGGCTGGTGGATCATGACCCGGGAGTTGGGCAGACAGAACCGCTTGCCCTTCGCGCCGGCGGTCAGCAGGAATGCGCCCATGCTGCACGCCTGGCCGATGCACATGGTGCTGACATCGGGCTTGATGAACTGCATGGTGTCATAAATGGCCATACCAGCGGTCACCGAGCCACCGGGAGAGTTAATGTAGAGGTGAATATCCTTGTCGGGGTTCTCGGCTTCCAGGAACAGGAGCTGAGCCACCACCAGGTTCGCCATATAGTCTTCGACCTGTCCCACCAGAAAGATCACCCGCTCTTTGAGCAGGCGGGAATAGATATCGTAGGAGCGCTCTCCACGGGCGGTCTGCTCCACCACCATGGGAATCAAGCCGGATGCCATAACGTCAGGTACCTGTTTGGAGAATTCGTTCGACATAAAAACCGTATGTCCTTCTATTGACTACCGCGGCTCGACTGGACGGAACCGCTGAAAATGGTAGGGAAAGCTTAACCTGAGAAACGCTGATATGCCAGCATAAGGAGACTTCGGCGGGGAGAATGGCCACAAACTGTCCAGTTTGTGGCCATTTTGTACAATTATTGCTGCTTTTGACGGGTAACGATGTCGTCGTAACTGCTGGACTCATCGGTCACTTTGGCTTTATCCAGGATAAAGTCCACCACCTGGTCTTCCAGGGCCGCCGACTCAACACTGGACAGCAACTGACGGTTCTCGTAGTAGTAATTGACGACCGCCTCGGGCTCCTCGTACGTAGAGGCCAGCTCTTCCACCATTTCACGGACGCGATCGGCATCCACTTTGATCTGGTTTTCCTTGACGATTTCACCCACGACCAAGCCCAGGGCGACGCGGCGCTCCGCATCTTCCTGGAACATGGTGTCCGGGAGCAAAGATTTGACGTCAAAGTTCTGCTGCTGACCACCGAAGCGCTGCATCATCTGCTGACGCAGGGTTTCGATTTCACTGCTGACCAGAGCCTTGGGCAGGTCGGGCTTATGGGTTTCCAGCAGCGCGTCCATGACCTGGTTCTTGGTCTTGGCCTTGATGGCGTTCTTGAGCTCGCGGGCCATATTGGCCTTCACTTCCTTGCGGAACTGAGGCTTACCGCCCTTCTCGACGCCGAACTTGGCGTAGAAATCTTTATCCAGCTCGGGCAGCTCTTTCTCGGAAACGCTGTTGACGGTCACCTTGAACTCAACCGCGGCGCCGCGGAGCTCTTCCGCCTGATAGTCTTCCGGAAAGGTCAGCTCGAGGGTTTTCTCGTCACCGGCCTTCAGACCAACCAGGCCGTCTTCAAAGCCGGGAATCATGGAGCCGGAACCCAGCACCAGATTCTGTCCTTCCGCACTGCCACCCTCGAAGGCTTCACCATCGCGGGTGCCGACGAAATCGATATTGACCTGGTCGCCGTCTTGGGCGGCCCGATCCACTTCTTTCCAGCTGGCCTGGTGCTCACGCAGCACATCGATCATATTGTCGACGTCTTCTGCCGTCACATCTGCCTTGTAGCGAGTCACTTCAATTTTGGAGAAGTCGCCCAGCTCAACGGAGGGGTACACCTCAAAGGTGGCCACATACTCCAGGTCCTTGCCCTCTTCGAACTGCTTGGGCTCGATGGACGGCTGACCCGCCGGCTTGACGTCTTCTTTACGCACGGCTTCATAGAAGCTGCGGTTGATGACATCACCCAGCACTTCCTGACGAACACCGTCGCCATAGCGCTGCTTGACCACTTTCATGGGTACTTTGCCCTTGCGGAAGCCGTTGATACGAATGTTCTTGGCAGCCTGCTGCAAGCGCTTCTGCACTTCGCTATCGACTTCTGCGGCGGGGACTCCCACCGTCAGGCGACGCTCCAGACCGGACGTTGTCTCTATGGAAACCTGCATTCTCTTCCTCTATACGCTATTCGCATCGGGGGGCCAATGCCGTTAAGGGTGACTCATGAATGATCTTAAATTGGTGCGGTCGGAGAGACTCGAACTCTCACACCTCTCGGCACCAGAACCTAAATCTGGCGTGTCTACCAATTCCACCACGACCGCTTTCACTGCCGACGCACCTGGCTTGCGGCGCGACAGGCAAACTTCACAGAACCGCCAAGCCACTGATTTTTATGAATTTTTAACAAAAATCAGCCCTTCGGCCGGCGTGAAGGCAGGAGATTGTGCCACAAGCCCCGGAAGGGTTCAATAAGCGCGCTCAGAGCTGCTCGATGCGGTAACCCGCCTGGCGGAGGTTATCGACCAGACCATCGGGACCAATCAGGTGACCAATACCGACCACCAGAAATACCCGTTGCTGGGCGGAGAGGTAGGATTCCACGGCACTGGCCATGGCTTCATTGCGGGTTTTGAACACTCGCTGATAGAGGGTGCGACTGAAATGATCCTCGCGATCAAACGCCCCGAGGATGACCGACTCCAGGTCCGAGCGATCCCCTTCCCGCCAGGCCCGCGCCATTCTCCGCAACTGCGGCCCGGTGGCCTCGAGGTCCTCCAGAGTATGCTCCAGAAAAGCGCTCTGCTCCACTTCCGTCATACCGGCAAACAGGGACAATTGCTGCTCCAGGGTTTCAAGAGGCTCTACCGGCTTGTCCCCCCGGGCCAGATCGAGAAAGTAGCGGTCGACGCCCTGCCCGGCTCGGTAATCGCTGCGGGCCACCTGAAGATTGACCAGTTGCAGCGCCGCCAACCAGGGCCGCAGATGCACAATGGACTCGGTCTGCAGGCCCAACCGCTGACTGGCCTGACTCAACTGCTCCCACAGTGCCGGCGCGATGCGCTCGGACAGTTGAACGCCAGAGGGATAGCGCCCCATTCGCGCCAGAGTGGCGTGCATACGGTCGGGGCCGACCTGGGAGACATCGAGTTCGACCGCGAGCAGATCCGAGTCGCGGTAGGCATCGAGCACTTTATCGGGGAGAGGAAAAAAGCTGTCATCGCCGAAGTGCAGCGCTCCGAAGAGGTACACGGGCTCCGGCTGATCCGGGTGCTGAACCCGCCACAGGAGAGGGCGTGAAGGAGCCTCAACCATGGCCATTGGGCTCGCTTCGGTAAGCGCGTCGTGAATGCGGGCCCTCTCGGCCTGCAGCGCTCCCGACCAGAGCGTCGCGACGAACAGGAGCATTAGCGACGCCAACGCACTCCGCAGCCCTTCGAAGAAGGGACGGGCGCCGCTCAGCCTGTTCGCGGGTGCCAGAGCACCGAATCTATTGACCACCAAACGCACTCCGCCGTCATCAGAGAGTCACAATGACGACGGAGTCTAGCAGAACCTGCACGAAAATCGACCCCTTTAGAGGGCGCTCAATTGATTCGCTCAATTACGGTGCTAATCCCCTGCCCCAGACCGATGCACATGGTGGCCACGCCCAAGGTCATATCCTGCTCCGTCATGGCGGTGAGCAGAGAGCCGGTGATGCGGGTGCCGGAGCAACCAAAGGGGTGCCCCAGGGCGATGGCACCACCATTGAGGTTCACCCGCTGATCCATATCGTCCAGCAGTTGAAGATCCTTGAGCACGGGCAGCGCCTGAGCGGCGAACGCTTCATTGAGCTCCACGCACTCCACGTCTTCCATGGTCAGATTGGCGCTGTCCAGCGCCTTTTGGGTGGCCGGAACCGGCCCGTACCCCATGATGGAAGGGTCCACGCCCGCCAGCCCCATAGACACCACCCGGGCCAGCGGCTTGAGCCCCAGAGCCTGGGCCCGCTCCGCGGACATGACCACCATGGCCGAGGCGCCGTCGGACAGTTGCGACGAAGTGCCAGCCGTGACCTGACCATTCTTGGGATCGAACACCGGGCGCAACTGCGCCAGCCCCTCTACGGTGGTGTCCGGACGAATCGTCTCGTCTTCCGCCACCATGATCGGAAAGCCCTCTTCAGTGTGCCCCGCCACGGGGACAATTTCCCGGGTAAAGCTTCCACGCGCCCGGGCGGCCGCCGCCCGCTGATGCGAGCGGGCGCCAAACTCATCCATCTGCGAGCGGGTGATGCCGTGAAGGCGCGCCAGGTATTCGGCGGTAACGCCCATATTTCCCGCCGCCTTGGCCACCGAAAGCCCTAACAGAGGGTTCGGATCAATGGCCTCGTACATCGGCAGGTGCCCCAAGTGCTCTACCCCACCAATCAGGTAAACATCCCCCAGGCCGGCGCGTATATTGGCGGTCGCGGTATGCAGTGCCGCCATGGAAGAACCACACAGACGATTGACGGTTTGCGCCGGTACCGAGTGAGGCAAACCGGCCCGCAGCCAGATATTCCGGGCAATATTGAAGGCCTGCTCTTCGCGCTGCAGCACACAGCCCCAGATGAAGTCATCGACCGACGCCGGCTCCAGGGCCGGGTTGCGGGACAAGAGCGCCTGGATCAGACTGGCGGATATATCATCCGCCCGACTGAAACGGAAACAGCCGTTTTTGGACCGCCCCATGGCGCTGCGGGCGTAATCGACAATAACCGCGTCTCGGTGATGCAAGGTCATTGGGCACCTCCCTGAGAGGGAACAACAGGATAGAAAGGCTCGCCGCTCTCGATTCGGCGCAAAAGCCCATCGGGTAGATGGTACAGCGGGGTCAGGTCAGCCCAGGGTTCCGCCATGGCGCGGAAAGCGTCGAGGCCAACGGCATCGACCCAGCGCAGCGCTCCGCCACGAAAGGGAGGGAAGCCGGTTCCGTACACCATGGCCATATCGGCTTCGGCGGGCGAGGCGACAATCCCCTCATCGAGGCAACGAACCAGCTCGGTGACCATCGGCACCATCATTCGGGCCACAATGGCTTCATCCGACAGGTCGGTATTGTCCATCGGCTCCAGAGACTCCCGGGCCTGGGGGCTCGACTGTTTTTGCGGCCGCCCTTTGCGATCGTCACTGTAATCGTAAAAACCGCCCGCGCTCTTCTGCCCCAACCGCCCGCTGTCAAACAGCACTTCGGTACAGGAGGTGAAATCGCGCTGAAGTCGATCCGGATAGGCGTCGGCCATCACCTGCTCGGCGTGAATGGCCGTATCCAGTCCCACCACATCCAGCAGATAGGCGGGCCCCATCGGCCAACCCCAGCGCTCCATGACCCGATCAATCCGCTCGTAATCGACGCCGTCGCGCACCAGTAGCGCGAAACCCGCGAAATAGGGGAACAGCACGCGATTGACCAGAAAACCCGGACAATCATTGACCACAACGGGTTTTTTGCCCAACTGATTGGCATAGGCGACCGTTCGGGCAATGGCCCGATCGGAGGTTTTCTCACCCCGGATGATCTCCACTAACGGCATGGCATGCACGGGATTGAAAAAGTGCATCCCACAGAAATTCTCTGGCCGGCTCAGCGCTTCGGCCAGCGTGGTGATGGAAATGGTCGATGTATTCGAGGCCAGGATGGTGGACTCGGCCACCGCCCGCTCCGTTTCGGCGAGCACCGACTGTTTGACTTTGGTATTTTCCACGACCGCTTCGACCACCATATCCACATCGTCGAATCCGTCGTACCCCAGGGTCGGCTCAATCCGGTTCAGCGCCTCGCCCATGGCACTGGCGGTCATGCGACCTTTCTCGACACGCTTGACCAACAGCCGGTTGGCTTCTTCCAGCCCCTGCTCCAAGCCTTTGCGGGCGATGTCTTTCATTTTGATCGGCACCCCCTTGAGTGCCGACTGGTAGGCAATGCCGCCGCCCATGATCCCGGCGCCCAGGACCGCCGCGCGCGAGACACCCTGTTTGTCCTCGGCCTGCCAGCGCTTGGCGTTTCGAGCCAACAACTGATCATTGATAAAGATACCCACCAGAGCCTGGGCCACGGTTGTGGTCGCCAGGCGGGCAAAGGTGTCGGCCTCGATTGCCAGTGCCGCCTCACGGCCCTCGCCCGCCGCTTTTTCCATAACCTCGATGGCCGCCACTGGCGCTGGGTAGTGGCGCCCCGCCTGGGCGGCCACCACGGCCTTTGCCGTTTCAAACGCCATGGCGGCTTCAATCCGATTGTGCTTGAGAGGCGCGGTTTTGGCGGCTCGACGGGCGGCATAGTCAAACCGACCCTCATGACATTCTTTCAGGACATGCAAACCCGCCTCCCGCAGTTTGCCGCTCTCCACAACGGCGTCCACCACACCGGCTTTCAGCGCGGCTTTGCCATCCCACTGTCGGCCACTGGCAATCCACTCCGCAGCGGTATCCACGCCCACCAGCCGGGGCAACCGGACCGTGCCACCCCACCCCGGGATAATGCCCAACTGGGTTTCGGGAAGTCCGATCCGGGCCGAGGGCGTCATTACCCGATAATCGCAGGCCAGACACAGCTCCAGGCCACCGCCCAGCGCATAGCCGTCAATCGTTATGGCCACGGGAACCGGGAGATCTTCGAGGCGATTGAAGTTGCGGTTGTTGCTCGCCAGATAATCCTTCACGGCCTGCTCGCCGGAGGCAAAAAATCCCTGGAACTCGCCGATATCCGCACCGACCATCAGTGCCGGCTTGGCGCTGCTGATCAACAGCCCTTTCAACTCCGAGGGCGTCGCCGCGGCAAGCGCATCAAGCGCTTCGCTTAATTCAACAACGGTCTGCCGGCCGAATTTGTTGACCGACTCACCTTGCAGATCGAACACCAGCTCGGCGATACCGTCATCGAGCATGACAAGCTTCAATGTGTGTCCCTGATACATACCTACAGTCTCTATTGGTCGTGGTCGAAAGGTGTGGTCGGAGTCAACGGCACTGGACAATCCGCCCCGCGGGCCACTACCGCGATGGCCGGCACCGAGCCGGTATTGCGCACACGGAACCACTGCCCCTGGGGCAGTTGGCAGCCATCGCCCTCGTTCAAAGTGTAGCAGCGAACCCCCAGAGTCAACTCTAGACGGCCCGACAGCAACCAACCGGATCGCGCTGAGGACAGTTGCCAGGGCTCGGCCCCCGTGTCTGCGCCGGGAGCAAACTGCAGGCGTTCAAGTGACAGGGAGTGACAGTCAGATCGGGGGAAGCGCTCTATCACCAACCCCAACTCGGGGTGTTCTGAGCGAATCACCTGATCGCGGGTCAGGACGATGCCCAAGGGGGCTCGGGTGTCCAATGCGAAAAATTGCGCCAGAGAGAGGGGGATGGCGTCGAGCAGCTTTGCCAGAGACCCCACCGAAGGGCTGATCTGGCCCTGTTCGATCAGGGAAATATTGCTGTTGGTCACACCGGCGCGACGGGCCAATTCGCGCTGGGACAGCCCGTTCAGCTCCCGCACCAGGCGAAGCCTTTCTCCCAGCGCGATAGCTTCGGGGTCACGATCCGTCTGACTCACTCTACCACCCTGCCCGGAATGTGACGGTCAGCGACCGAGGAGCCGTTGCTGGTCGGCCGGAGGGAGGTTTTCGACGACTCGTTCGTAGGAGTGATCGATCAGTTCCAGGATCAGATCCTCGGGCACACTGCCATCCAGAATCACACTATTCCAGTGGACTTTATTCATACGATGACCCGGCTGAATGGCCGGATAGGTATCCCGAAGTTCCTGGGCCCGATTCGGCTCACACTTCAGGTTGATGTAAGGCACGCCATCTTCTCCCTCGGCGAGGGTCGCAAACAGTTTATGGCACACTTTGAAAGACGCCACGCCCGGTCCTGCCGGTTGCAGTTCTACCGCTTCAGGTTTCGCCAATATGCTGGCCTTAGCACTTTCGTAATCCATTGATTTTGCCTCACACAAGGTAGTCGGTTAATTTTACAAAACCATAGTCTAACAGCTTAAAAGGAGGTTCGGCGATAATCACGATACTCCGGTTCCCAGAAGTTGCTCGCAATTTTCTGATCCATTACCTCCTCCGGTACCGGCATGGCAACACCGTCTTCAACCGCCTGCCGGAAGACCGCCCGGGCAATCACCTGGCTCACCGAGCGGATCTCACCCAGCGGAGGCAGCAGTGCTCCCTGGCCGGTTTTTACCATCGGAGAACTCTCGGCCAATGCCCGACTGGCCGCGACCATCATATTGTCGGTAATCCGTGACGCTTTTGCGGCCACAACCCCCAGCCCGACCCCGGGAAAGATGTAGCTGTTATTGCACTGGGCAATCTCGTGACGCTGCCCCGCCATATCCACCGGCTTGAAGGGACTGCCAGTCGCAACGATAGCCTTGCCGCTGGTCCAGCGGAGAATATCTACCGGCTGGGCTTCCACCTGGGAGGTCGGGTTCGACAGCGGTAGCACCACCGGCCGCTCACAATGAGCCTGCATGGCTTCAATAACCGCCTTGGTAAACAGCCCCGGCTGACCGGACACACCGACCAGCACCGTCGGGTTGGCGTTGCGTACCACATCCAACAGACTGATCTGGTCGGGATTTTTGCTATTGGACAGATCCCAATCGGCGACCTGCTCATCCGGAACGCACAGCGGCTTCTGGAAGCTGCGCACATTCTCCGACCCCGAGCGCAACAGACCGGAACGGTTCAGCATGTAGATCCGACCACGGGCCTGCGCCTCGCTCAAACCTTCCTGCATCATCAGGACAATGATCTGTTCCGCGATCCCGCACCCGGCGGAGCCAGCACCGGCAAACACAAACGTCTGCTTGGCAAGGGACTCGCCCTTGGCCTTACAGGCCGCCAGTAGCGTGCCCACGGTCACCGACGCGGTGCCCTGGATATCATCGTTGAAACAGCAGATTCGGTCCTTGTAATGCTCGAGCAACGGCGTCGCGTTGCCCTGGGCAAAATCCTCGAACTGGATCAGGGCATCGGGCCAGCGCACGCGCGCCGCTTCGATAAATTGATCCACAAACGCATAGTACTCATCGCCGGTGATGCGCTCGTGACGCCATCCCATGTACATGGGGTCGTTGATCAGGGACTGATTATTACAGCCCACATCCAGAACAACCGGCAAGGTGTAGGCCGGACTGATACCACCGCAGGCGGTATAAAGTGCCAACTTGCCGATCGGAATCCCCATTCCACCAATACCCTGATCGCCCAGGCCGAGGATACGCTCACCGTCGGTGACCACGATCACTTTGACCTTCTGCTTGGTGGCATTTTGCAGCATGTCATCCATGCGCTCCCGGTCGGGATAAGTGATGAACAGGCCGCGCTTGCGGCGATAGATTTTGGAAAATTGCTGACAGGCCTGGCCCACCGTCGGCGTGTAAATCAGCGGCATCACCTCTTCCAGGTGATCCACGACCAACCGAAAATACAATGTCTCGTTGGTATCCTGAATATTGCGCAGGTAAATGTGCTTGTCAATGTCGTTATGAAACGAGCACAATTGCTCGTAGGCGCGCGCCTTTTGCTCTTCAATCGTTTCAATACTGTAGGGCAGCAGACCTTCCAGATTGAAGTGTTGACGTTCCTGGGTGCTGAAGGCGCTACCCTTGTTTAACAGTGGGGCTTCCAACAAAGCCGGACCCGCGAACGGAAGATAAATGGGGCGTTTTTTCACCATGACACCTGCAACGATTATCAAAGAAACAAATGTTAACACAGACCCGGACACGGAGCAGGCCACCGCTTGCACAACCAGGACGGGTCTCGGCCTTAAGGTACTTTTGACCGGATCCCTGGTGGTCACTCTGACCGCCTGTCAGGGAGGGTCCGCGAACGAGCAGCCGGCCCCGGCACTACCGGAAGATCTGACCACGTGCCCGCAAGAGCGACCCGACGTCTGCACCCAGCAGTATGATCCGGTTTGCGGCTATTTCCAGCTTGCTCCAAAAGACGACGGGGTGACATCAAGCAAAGAGTGGGCGACAGAAACGTCGGCGGGCGCCGGTCAGAAACGCACGTTCGGCAATGCCTGTAGCGCGTGTGCGAAAGACGGGGTGATCGGTTTCGTAGAAGGAGAGTGCCGCTCGCCGTCGTCTGAGTGACTCAGCGATCGGCGGCGCTATCGTCGAGCAGGTTTTCAATAACCCGCACCATATTGTCATTGGCGCTTTTCTGTGCGCGGGCGCTCGTGGTTTTGAGTGCGTTGACTTTCCAGCGAGCCAAAAACCCCTGCACGCCAAACACCCACATCTGGGCCGAGACCCGAGTGCCCTCTTCACAGGCCGAGCAGGTCAATGCGACTCGGGCCCGATCCCAGGGCATTGGCCCTTCTTTGGCAGAAAGAGGTGTATCGTTCTCAAGAGCGGTGTACTGATAGTCGTAAACCAGACGCTCCGGCGAGCACACTTCGATCAGCTCCAACCGGGTACGATATGCATAATCGGCCTCGGGCACACTGATCCAGTACACCTTGCCCGGCGCGATGGAGCTGTCGTCGGTTGTAAGATGCGCACCATAAAATTCGGGCAGCTGCATCAGATAGCGTTGGAAGTCGCTGAGACAGGAAAACACGTCGGTCAGTGGCCGCCGAATCAGATACTCGGTATCAAAAAAAAGCATTGCGCTCGCCCTGCCCTCAGGGCTGTCGAGTCGCGCGCAGCAACTCGGTACCGTCGGCATCTTTCAGAACCAACACATCGGACCCGGTCAACTGGACGGCGATGGCCTGAGGCAAGAGTTCAAACATCCGCGCCTCCTGTGCCATCACCGGCGCAGCGCAAGCCATCCGGGTGCTGCCCAGAGACGAGTCGATACGCAGCCCGGATTCGTCGTACTGATAGACACCAAAGAAGCGATTGCAGCCACCGTTTCCGGTAAGCCGCGGCGGCTCAGAAAACTCGACAAACGCATGACTCGAGGAGTCCAGATCATCACCGCTCAGCGCCACGACCCGCCAGCTGCCCTGAAACTCCGACAGCGCTGGGCCCGTCTGCTGTTCAGCCGGCGTGCGAAATGACTGGCAGGCAGTGACGGATGACAACGCCAGCGCCATCAATGCCAGCGTTTTGAAGGCGCGCATTGTCCGGCGCATCAGCGACGGAACCCCGGGGGCAACTGGCCGCCGCCGGCACCGGGCATACCGCCGCCACCGCCCATCATGCCACCCATGCCGCGCATCATCTTGTTCATGCCGCCGCCTTTCATTTTTTTCATCATTTTGGACATCTGCTTATACTGCTTCAGCAACCGGTTGAGGTCCTGAATCTGGGTGCCCGACCCCATGGTGATCCGACGCTTGCGAGAGCCGCTGAGCAGGTCCGGATTGCGGCGCTCGAAGGGCGTCATGGAATCGATGATGGTTTCCATGACTTTGAACTGGGAGGTCAGGTTATTCTGTTGCGCCAGCTGGGCCATATTGCCCATGCCGGGCAGCTTCTCCATCATGGAGCCCAGGCCACCCATGCTCTGCATCTGCTGGAGCTGATCCCGCAAATCTTCCAGGTCGAAACGCTGACCCTTTTTGACCTTTTTGACCAGCTTGTCCGCCTTGTCCTTATCAATTTTCTGCTCGGCCTGTTCGATCAGCGACATCAGGTCGCCCATGCCGAGAATACGCGAGGCAATACGGTCCGGGTGGAACGGCTCGAGCGCATCCACTTTCTCACCCGTGCCGAGGAACTTGATCGGTTTGCCGGTTACCTGACGGACCGAGAGCGCTGCACCGCCGCGCGCATCGCCGTCGGCTTTGGTCAGCACCACACCCGTCAATGGCAGCGCCTCATTGAACGCCTTGGCCGTGTTGACCGCATCCTGACCGATCATGGCGTCGATCACAAAGAGGGTCTCGGCCGGATTGACGGCCTTGTGCAACGCCTGAATCTCTTCCATCAGGGTATCGTCAATATGCAACCGGCCCGCGGTGTCAACAATGACCACGTCCGCGAACTGCTTGCGCGCGTGTGCGATCGCGGCATCGGCAATCGCCACCGGCTTCTGTTCGGCGGTGGAGGGGAAAAAGTCCACGCCCACTTCTTCGGCCAGGGTTTCCAACTGCTTGATGGCCGCGGGACGGTAAACGTCGGCACTGACCACCAGCACCTTTTTCTTTTCCCGCTCTTTGAGGTAGCGAGCCAGCTTGGCCACAGAGGTGGTTTTACCGGCCCCCTGAAGGCCCGCCATCAGGATCACCGCCGGAGGCTTGACCGCCAGATCGAGAGTCTCGTTGGCAGCCCCCATCACGGACACCAGCTCTTCCTGGACGATCTTCAGGAATTGCTCGCCCGGGTTGAGCGCCTTGCTGATTTGCTGTCCCAGCGCCTTGCTACGGACCTGGGCGACGAAGGTCTTCACAACCGGCAGCGCAACATCCGCCTCCAACAGCGCTTTGCGCACCTCCCGCAGGGTGTCTTTGATATTATCTTCGGTCAGCCGGGCCTTGCCGGTCACCCGGCGCAGACTATCGGATAAGCGATCACTCAGCGTATTGAACATGGTTACTCTCGACAGCAGATCAATGATGGGCGCGATTATACCCCCAAAGGTGGGGCCCGGGTCCAGCCGATGGGGCCGACGAGGCCCAGCCCCCGGCTGACGGGAGAATGAGAAGCCTTCCGCTTCTCTTTGACGACACCTTGTGACACACTGCTACCCACCGGAAACCACTGGATATCAACGCTCATACGAGGACGCCCCCTGACTATGACCACCCTGCTCCTCAACAGCCTGGCGGCGGCACTGTACCTGCTCACCGGAGCCTATCTGATCTGGACCCTGCTTCAGGGCCGGGAGCCCCACCGCCGCCACCTGCTTATTGCGGTCGCCGTGGCACTGGTCGTCCATGGCATCGGGGTTTATCAACTGGTCGCGCTACCACGGGCTATCGAACTGGGCTTTTTCCGGGTCTCCTCGCTACTGTTCTGGGTCATCAACGCCGTGGTCCTGCTGAGCAGCCTGCGCAAACCCCTGCACAATCTGTTCATTCTGCTATTGCCGCTGTCCGCCCTGGGCATCATCGCCTCGTTACTGGGGCGCAATGCGTCGGGGCACCCACTGGTGCTCGATTACACCCTGGCCAGTCATGTGCTCCTGTCGATTCTGGCCTACAGCCTTCTGACCATCGCCACCCTGCAGGCGCTGCTTCTGGCCTGGCAGAATCACCAACTGAAGCACCGCCACCCCACCGGCCGGGTGCGCCTGCTCCCGCCGCTGCAGACCATGGAGGCCCTGCTGTTCGAGTTGCTCTGGGCCGGTCACCTGGCGCTGACCCTGTCGATCATTTCCGGCTTTGTGTTTCTTGACGACCTCTTTGCCCAGCACCTGGCCCACAAGACGGTGTTCTCACTCGCCGCCTGGGTCATCTACAGCGTGCTACTTGGAGGCCGTCACTACCTGGGCTGGCGGGGCTATACCGCCATCCGCTGGACGCTGGGCGGCTTTCTGCTGCTGATGCTGGCGTATTTTGGTAGCAAGTTGGTGTTGGAGCTGATTCTCGGGGCCGTCTGACTATTGATTCGGGGGGAGTTCTGCTTCAAGATACCCGGCCTCGCAGCAGAATGGGCATAAGTCGCCTTGAACGAAGCACCGCTAGAAATACTGTTTGCCGCGCTCATCGGACTGTTGGTCCTCTCCGCGTTCTTCTCCAGCTCGGAAACCGGGATGATGTCCATCAACCGGTACCGCCTGAAGCACCTGACCAAAAAAGGTGATCATCGGGCGATTCGCGTGACTGGCCTTCTGAAGACTCCCGACAAGTTGATCGGCCTGATTCTGATCGGCAACAACCTGGTCAATATTTTTGCCGCCTCCATCGCCACCGTCATCGGTGTTCGCCTCTACGGCGATGCCGGTATTGCCGCTGCGGGCCTGATCCTGACCTTTGTCATGCTGGTGTTTGCGGAAGTCACACCCAAGACCCTCGCCGCCCTGTATCCCGAGCGTTTCGCCTTTTTTTCCAGCTGGTTCCTCAAGCCTCTGTCTGTGGTGCTCGCGCCCGCCGTCTATCTGGTGAACGGCATCTCCAAGAGCATTTCGCGGGTATTCGGCATCCATAAAGCGCACAGCGGCGTGGAGCATCTCAACCCCGAGGAGTTGAGAACCGTGGTCGATGAAGCCGGAGACCTGATCCCCGATCAGCATCAGGGGATGCTCTTGAATATTCTCGACCTGGAAAAGTCCACGGTTGAAGACATCATGATCCCCCGCAACGAGGTCGAAGGCCTGGACCTGACGCTACCCGTGGCCGACCTGCTGGAACAGATTCGCACCAGTGAGTACACCCGCCTGCCCCTGTTTGAAGGGGACATCAATAACGTGGTCGGTATTCTGCACCTGCGCAATGCGGCCCGCTTCATTCGCGGTACGGATGACAGTGTCACTCTCGATGATATTCGCCAGTTTGCGAACGAGCCCTATTTCGTCCCGGAAGCAACACCGTTGCACACCCAACTGCTGAACTTCCAGCAACAGAAGTGCCGCATGGCATTAGTGGTTGACGAGTACGGCGAGGTACAGGGACTGGTGACGCTGGAGGATCTTCTGGAGGAAATCGTCGGCGACTTCACCACCAATTCCGCCGAGGAATCCGATGAGGATATTCAGCCCCAGGATGACGGCACCTACCTGATTGACGGCGGCACTTTCATTCGGGACATCAATCGCGCTTTGGATTGGGACTTACCGCAGGACGGACCCAAGACGCTGAACGGTCTGGCGATGGAATACCTTGAAAGTATTCCGGACGCGCATATCGGCTTTGCGATTGACGGTTACCAGTTTGAGACCCGGGAACTGACGGACAAAATGATTTCCTGGCTTCGGGTCAAGCGCGTCCCCGCCACCAACTGACCACGCACTAGCGCTGGCGGCGCTCCCGCCAGCGGCGCACCCTGAACAGCACAAAGCCCAGGATGGCCGCGGCAATAATCAGCCCCGCCAGTAGAACCGCTGCCACCCACAGCGTGTTGGCCAGGTCCTGCAGACTCACCCCCCATCCGTACACCGCCAACGCCAGAAACGCGGCGCAGGCCAGAAGGCTGACCCACAGGGTGCGGTACCGACGGTAGGTGGCTCGAAAAGACTTCATAGTTTACCTCTGCTGGCGCTTCGTTCCGGACGATGGGACAGGACTTATTCCCGGCGCCATTGGGTTCCACTGGGTGAGTCCAGAAGCACCACTCCCTGCGCCTGAAGCTGGTCGCGGATTTCATCCGCCCGGGCAAAATTCTTCGCCTTCTTGGCATCAGCACGCTCGGCAATCAGCGCTTCAACCTGCTCGGCACCGATCGCATCGGCACCACCGGCCTGTAGAAACCGATCCGGCTGATCCTGCAGCAGTCCGAACACAGCGCCCAGCGCCTTCAGCTCGGCGGCCATGGCCCGCGCCTTGTCGGAGTCGGACTCACTGTTCAGATCGCGAACCAGATCGTACATGACGGCTAACGCCAGGCGGGTGTTGAAATCATCGTTCATCGCCGAAACGAAGTCCCGATAATAAGCACTGCCTTCCAGATCCTCCATCGAGGCGGGCTCAACCTCCGCGTAATCACGCAGTGCGCCATAGAAGCGCTCCAGCCCGGTGCGCGCCTCGACCAGACTGTCCTCGGAATAATTGATCGGACTGCGGTAGTGACTGCCAATCAACAGATAGCGGACCACCTCCGGGTGATACTTCTCCAGCACATCGCGGATGGTAAAGAAGTTGCCCAGGGACTTGGACATTTTTTCACCGTCCACCCGTAAGGCACCGGCATGAATCCAGTAATTCACGTAGTGGCAACCGTTGGCGGCTTCGCTTTGGGCGATTTCATTTTCGTGGTGCGGAAACGGCAGATCGGGGCCACCGCCGTGAATATCGAAATGCTCACCCAGGCAGTGTTTACTCATGGCTGAGCACTCAATATGCCAGCCCGGACGACCTCGCCCCCAGGGTGAATCCCATCCGGCCTCATCGGCCTCGGCGTGTTTCCACAGAGCAAAATCACGCGGGTCTTCTTTGGCCTCATCCACATCAATGCGGGCACCGGCGAGCAGCTCGTCGGGATTCTTGTTGCTCAGCCGCCCGTAGTCCTTGAATCGGCTCACCCGATAATAGACATCACCGTTGCTCGCCGCGTAAGCAAAATCCTTGTCAATCAGGGTCTGCACCATGGCGAGAATATCGTCGATATGAGCGGTTGCCCGTGGCTCGACATCGGGAGGAACAATACCCAGCTTGGCCTCGTCTTCGTGAGCGGCATCGATGAACCGGGAGGTAAGACTCTGATAGGGCTCACCGTTCTCCTCCGCCCGCCGCAATATCTTGTCATCGATATCGGTCAGATTGCGGACGTAGGTCAGATCCCAACCCTGACTGCGCAGAAAGCGGGCAATCACATCAAACACCACCAGCACACGAGCGTGCCCGAGGTGGCAGTAGTCATACACCGTCACCCCACAGACATACATGGAAATTTTGCCCGGCTGAATGGGTTGAAAGGCTTCTTTCTGTCGCGTCAGCGTGTTGTACAGATGCAGAGTCATAGTGAATTACTGTTGATCCATTTTGGCCCAGGTGTCGCGCAACTCGATGGTGCGGTTGAACACGGGCTTGTCGATGGTGGAATACTTGCTGTCCAGGCAGAAATAGCCGGAGCGCTCAAACTGAAAATGGTTACCCACTTTGGCTCCCGCCAGGCTGATCTCCGCCTTGCAGTTTTCCAGAATTTTGAGACTGTCCGGGTTGATCGCCTGCAGGAAGTCTTTGCCGCCCGAATCCGGTGACGGGTCGCTGAACAGACGGTCGTACAGGCGGACTTCGCAGTTGAGGTGATGGGTGGCCGACACCCAGTGGATTACGCCTTTGGGTTTGACGCCGTCCTGCGGGTCTTTACCCAGTGTATCCTCGATGATGCGCGCCCGAACCTCGATCACTTCGCCTTCATCGTTCTTGATGGCTTCATCGGCCTCAATCACATACGCATTGCGCAAGCGCACACGCTTGCCCAGCACCAACCGCTTGTACTTCTTGTTGGCTTCCTCGCGGAAGTCATCCTGTTCAATGTATAGCGTATGGGTAAACGGCAATACACGCTCACTGAAGTCATCCCGGTTCGGATGCCCTGGCGCGCGCATTTCCTCGATGCGATCCGACGGGTAGTTGGTCAATGTCACCTTCAGCGGGTGCAATACACACATGGCGCGCGGCGCGTTCTTGTCCAGATGATCACGCACGGCATACTCGAGCATGCCGACATCCACGACACTATCGGACCGGGTAACGCCAATCGCGGTGCAGAAATTACGCAGTGCTTCCGGCGGGTAGCCGCGCCGACGCATACCGGAAATGGTGGGCATGCGAGGGTCGTCCCAACCATCAACATGCCCTTCATCCACCAGCTGTTTCAGTTTGCGCTTGCTGGTGATGGTGTAATTCACATTGAGGCGCGCGAACTCGTACTGTCGGGGTCTGGCGGGCACCGGGAGATTCTCGATAAACCAGTCATACAAAGGCCGGTGATCTTCGAATTCGAGGGTGCAAATGGAATGGGTAATCCCTTCCAGGGCGTCACTCTGCCCATGAGCGAAATCGTAGGACGGATAGATGCTCCAGGTGTCCCCGGTGTGGTGATGGCGCGCCTTTTTAATGCGGTAAATGATCGGATCGCGCAAATTCATGTTTGGCGCCGCCATATCAATTCTGGCACGCAGTACACACTCACCTTCCGCGAATTCACCGCGACGCATTTTTTCAAAGCGCTCCAGGTTCTCCTCTACGGAGCGATCCCGATAGGGGCTGTTGCGGCCGGGCTCGGTGAGCGTGCCGCGATACTCGCGCGCCTGATCCGGACTCAGGTCACAGACATAGGCCTTGCCTTCACGAATCAGGTGCAGCGCCCAGTCGTAAAGATTCTGGAAATAGTCGGAGGTATAGCGAACCGGGCCGCCCCATTCAAAACCGAGCCACTGGACATCCGCCTTGATCGCGTTGACATACTCTTCGTTTTCTTTTTCCGGGTTAGTATCGTCGAAACGCAGATGACAGACACCGCCAAACTCCTCCGCCATACCGAAGTTCAGGCAGATGGATTTCGCATGTCCGATGTGAAGATAGCCGTTGGGCTCCGGGGGGAACCGGGTCACCACCTGTTGCACCTGGCCCGATTCAATATCCTTGCGGATGATCTGCTGAATAAAATGCAGGGGCTTTTCCGGTGCGCGGTTTTCTGCAGTACCCGCAGTGTCTTTGGTGTCTTTGCCCGTGGCGGGCGAATGATCGCTCATACGACTTGCGTTCCCATTGGTCTCGGTTGAATTCGAGTGTCCCGAAGATTGCGAAAGCCCGGTAAAACGGGCTATCAGATTGGTTTGAAAAGCGGCCTATTGTAAACACTCCCCCCGGTTTTTCCTAGCGAACCGGTGCCCCACCGCTCCCGGAATGTCAGGATCAGGGCGCGGCCTGCAAGGAGGAGCGGTAATCTTCCCGTCGCTGCAATTGATATTCGCGCACCGCTTTGTTGTGAGCCTCCAGGGTGTCAGAAAACACATGGGTACCATCGCCCTTGGCCACAAAATAGAGTGCCGTTCCAGGCGCCGGATTGACCGCCGCCGCCAGGGCTTCGCGCCCGGGCAGCGCGATCGGGGTGGGAGGAAGGCCGGAGTTGGTGTAGGTGTTGTAGGGCGTCGGCGCTCTCAGATCCCGGCGGGTCAGCCGCCCTTCGTACCGATCCCCCATACCATAGATCACGGTGGGATCCGTCTGCAGACGCATCCCACGGTTCAGGCGGCGTACAAACACCCCGGCAATCTCTTCCCGCTCCCAGGGCGCCCCGGTTTCCCGCTCGATGAGTGACGCCATGATCAATGCCTCATAGGGCGTCTCATAGGGCAGGCCGTCGGCCCGCTGCGACCACACCCGCTCAAGTTCCTCACGCATGATCCGATGCGCTCTGCGCAACAGCTCAACGTCGCTGGTGCCCCGAGCAAACCGGTAGGTGTCCGGAAAAAACCAGCCCTCAGGATGCGCCACATCCAGCTCGAGGCGTGCCATTTGCTGCTCGCGGCTCAGCCCCTTGAGCTCCGCGACAATGGTATCCTCGCTGTGCAGTGCGGCCAGGGCCTGAGCAAAGGTCCAACCCTCAATCAGGGTCACCTGATGAAGAACAACCTCACCTGCATTGAGTTGCTCCAGCAACGTGCGGGGGGTCAACCCGGGGCGAAGGTGGTACTCGCCCGCATGAACCCCGGTCTGCTCAGTCAGTCGCGCATACAATCGCAGCGCCCGGGGATGACGCAGAATGCCCTGGGCGCCAAGCTCTGATGTCAGATGGCTCAGCGTCTCCCCCCGGGTGAGCTCCTGGCGCAGGCCATTCTCCGGCAATGCCAGCGGGCTGTTCAGCCAGTGGTACCCGTAAGCGGCAAGCCCGCCGGCGAGCAGCACACCCAAAATAATCAGTTTCCCCAACAGCCGCTTCACGGCACCTCCTTCAGATTTCTGTTATCGGCCAGCCAATGCTCAAAGCAGCTCTGTAATTGCCGGGTCTGAGGGCCGACCGTCCAAGTTTCGCCACCGGGCGCCAACCCGGTCACAGGCCAGATGCCAAACACGCTATTGCAGATAAACCATTCCCGGGCCCCGATCAGAGCCTCACGGGTCACCTGGCCCTCCTGAACCACCAGGTCCAGCTGTGGCCCCAGGACCTCCATGATCAGGCGACGCATGACACCGGCCACACCATTACGGTCCAGGCGCGGGGTCCACCAGCCATCTTCCAGGCGGACGAAGACGTTACTCAAGGTGCCCTCGATGATATACCCCGCCGCATCGCTCAGCAGCCCCTCAGGGTATTCGTCGTCCCATTCCATTCGGGCCAGCACATACTCCAGGCGATTCAGGTGCTTCATGCCGGCCAATACCGGATTATCCCCCAGACGGTGACGACACTCGTGGAGCACCACACCGTCCCCACCCTTCTGCCAGGCGGGTGAGACGCCGGGACGCAATTGCCAGCAATAACTGATCTGCGG
>NZ_DFTP01000078.1:0-351 GCF_002381585.1 Marinimicrobium sp. UBA4209 | reverse complement strand
GTTTCGGAGGCTGATAAGCCTTGCCACCGACGCCACGGGTAACGACCAACTTGAGACTACCGTCCACAGCCGGCAGGCGGGCGAGTAAACGCTCCCGCTCCCGTTCGAGGCGATCGGTATCCAGAACCAGACCCAGCCTCCGGGCGCCGGCGATCAGCCTCTGCCGATGGAACGACCAGAGTGGTACCCGGCCGCCGCGCACCCTGGCGGTTTCGAATAAACCGTCACCATAGGCCAGGCCGCGATCCAGGGGAGAAAGCGTCGCGCCAAATTCACCGTTGGTCAGTGTGATCACTTCTGAATCTGTCATACAGGGAGTCTACCAAAAGCGGACACAAAAACGCCGGAGTG
>NZ_DFTP01000101.1:4341-6696 GCF_002381585.1 Marinimicrobium sp. UBA4209 | reverse complement strand
CCTAAAACACTTGACCACTACAACCGCGCTTGGGATCTCGGAGGGGCCAAGGTTTCAGAAAGCATTGGCGAACGAGGGTTTCTATTTAAATGGTGTCTTTAATGCTCCTCCAAAGCTACTGACTAGATCCGCCATTCGGCCAGTAATTGTCGCGTTTAGTCGACAAGATCGTTCGAGCCTTTTTGTTGCTGAGTTGGGGGATGAGAGCCAAGCTGTCGAAATCGCTCAAGCGTTTAGTCGGGGCGATGAGCCGGAGTCGAATTCTCTGTATGAAGGAATGTCGCTTGCGGATGGGAGATTTGATGGCTTCGAAAGCTTGAAGGCGCGGCTTCAGATTGATCGCCTCAAGACCCAATATAATGACTACAAGAGCTTTGCGCTAGGTGAGGTCTCTCTTGAAATAAATTCGGTTCGGTCCAGAGAGTCGTTCGAGCATAAGGACAATTCGATTTATGTGCCAACTGTCGGGACGTCCCTCGTTACCGACAACCTCTCATCGGTGACGATAAAGCATCACAACCTCATTCAGGTTGTTTTGTCGGATGCAGTCAATAGTCAGTACGCTACAGCCTCTTTCGCTCCGAGCTAGGCCTTTTGATATTGCGATCTCTGACGCGTGGGACAGTAATACCGCGGATAACAAAATCTGATCTTTCTCAAGCGCAATTTGCAGTTCCAAGCTTAAAGGAACAGGAGGAAATTGTGCGCTCGCATAGCCAGCTTCAAGCGTTGAGAACGGCTATTGCGAACTTTCAAAGAGAACTCGCTCTGAATCCCGGACGTGCCTCCGCAATCCGGGGGCAAGTAGACGGTATGCTGGAAACGATTGGCGGTCTTACCGAAGCAGATAAGGTCATGAGCTTGGCTCGGGAGGGAGAGTCTGAAACCCTTGAGTTTAAGGAAAGTTTCAGCCTTGATGTACGAAAGGGAACAAAGGAAAAGTACATCGAGCTTTCAGCACTAAAGACAATAGTTGCGTTTCTTAATACGAATGGGGGAGTCCTTTTGATTGGCGTGGCTGACTCGGGAGACATTCCTGGGGTTAGGTGCGAGGTGGAAAAGTTTCACAAGAGCACAGATGCATTCCTGCTACATTTTAAAAACCAGCTTAAGCAACGAGTAGGCGAACAAAATTACCCTTATATTAATCATCGACTGGTGGGGCTCGGTAATGCTAATGTGTTGATGGTTGACTGCAAACCAGCGACCTCTCCGTGCTATCTCGACGGTAAAGAGTTTTATGTTCGCACAAACCCAGCTACGGATAAGCTTGAAGGGCCGAAGCTCGTCGAGTATGTGCAAAATCACTTCAAAAAATAAAATCGTATTATAAAAAGTCAGTTATCACGACAACTTTTCCGTTGCTGCTACGCCCTCATTGCATAGTTACGCGTGTTGGCGGCGCCAGTAAAATCAAAAAAGAGATTGATGAAATAATGTTAAAAAACCGCCAGTTCGATAAGTAGATAACCCCCTCTAGCGTTTTATTTCTGAATTGGTGTCGTTGTCGGATTTGGTGCTTTGTGTTTACAGGGTTTTCGGCAAACAGTGTTGCTCATCAGGGAGCCGGTTATGACAAAAGATGACATAGAGCTGTACCTAAAAGCTAAAGACAAATTCTCCTACGCAAACGTCATATACGCGCTGGCGGTACTGATTGCGGCAATGGCGGCTTTGTCGACCTTCCTGCCGGACTTTCATGATTACACGAAGTATTTAGTGTTGGCGGCGTTCATTATGGGAACCTCCACATACGGCGCAGACTCGCATCGCTATGTCTCAAGGGCAACGCTGCTAAAAGTTCTGGAGCGACAGATCAACGCCGACCCAGAGGCGCTGGAGTACATCGCGCAAAGAAAAGCCCGTTAGTCGCCTCTCTCCATTCCGGACTTAACGTTGGTGACGCTTGACGCTTTGATGTCATGACGCTATAGTGCGTCAATGTCGTTATATCTGGAGAATTCCATGAGCGAGCCATCAAAGCGTTCTACGGTTTATTTTGACCCTCAGTTACATGCGGCGCTGCGGCTGAAGGCGGCGCATACGCACCGCTCCTTATCCGATATCGTTAACGATGCGGTTCGGGCGGCATTGGCGGAGGATCAGGAAGACTTGGCCGCGTTTGAAGAGCGGGTGTCTGAACCAACCATGAGCTATGAGGCGTTGCTGAACGATTTGAAGGCTCATGGCAAACTATAAGCTTGTTTTCAAGAAATCCGTTTCGAAAGACCTTCGCTCAATCCCCAACAAAGATGTTGCTCGCATTCTTCAGCGCGTGGAGGCGTTGCAGGATGATCCTCGCCCAATCGGCAGTGAAAAACTCTCGGGACAGGAGCGTTATCGAATCCGGCAGGG
>NZ_DFTP01000101.1:1847-4282 GCF_002381585.1 Marinimicrobium sp. UBA4209 | reverse complement strand
GTGTACCGAATTATCTATGAAGTGGTGGATGAGCTTCTTGTCGTAACGGTTGTGAAGGTTGGCCATCGAAAGCACATCTACAAGCGCGGTTGACGCCGCCATCAATTGCCATTCCTTCCGTCGCGCAATTGATGGCGGGTACACGCTGAGCGTTGCCAGGTTGGCAGCGCCGTCAGTTAGAACACGTAAATAAACCCAACCCCCACTTCGGCTTCATAGTCACTACGCGCGATCGGACTATCTTGAATATCACTACTGAAATGCTCATAGAGCACTTCGCCGAAGATCTGCCAGTTCTCACGGATGTAGTTGCGGTAGCTGTAATTCAGCCCAATTGAGCGAAAGCCGCCACTCAGTTCCGTCTCGGCCAGTCCCGAGGCGGCGGACTGCGCGGGGGTTATGCCGAACTCGGTATTGGCGAGGTCGCTGTCGTGGTACACCGCTACAATCGCCAGTTCAGAGCCGGTGCCGTCCATCTGGTCGCCGAAGCGGCGGCCCACGCCGAAGATGCCCAGGGTTCCGTTGTCGCTGGTCACCAATCGGCCATCGAGCCAGTAACGCCAGTCGGCATCGAACGCCCGGCGCGCTTGCAACGCAAATTCCATTGACTCATCGGTAGCGCCGAGGCCATCCAGCCGGCCGTCATCGGAGTCGCTTTCCTCTCGACCTTCTTCGAAGCCCACAACGGCCTCAAATAGCCAGGTGTCTGAGCGAAGACCACGCCATCCAAGTGCCTCTCCGGCCCAGAAGAAAATATCGTCGTCGTTGCGCCATTGCACCGCGCCTGCGGGGTCGACTTCGACGCCGAATTCATCGGACCCTTCGTAGGCCGTTTCGTATTCAACAGCCAGGCCAAGGCCGAAGGCGAAGCCATCTTCACCCTGGGTGAAGTCGTCAATCGAGGGCAGGGGCACCAGGGCGGTGTTTCCGTCCTGCGCCAGTGCGGGTTGCAGAAAAAGGGCCTGTAGGAGCGCGGCCGATAGTAAAGCTGTAGACGTTTTCATGTAAGTGTCCCCCCGTATGTAATGGCATAGCACGATTGCTCAGACGACACGACTTTTACGTACGATTTTTGGGAAAAGATTACCTGCCATTACTTCTTTCAGTGTATACCAGGGTAGGGCCGTCGGCTGGGAATCGAGCGCAGAGGGGAGGTCGGGCCAGGGAGGTGTCGGGCGGGTGCAAGATCAGTGTCTGGCCTGATAACTGGCCCGACTTATACGCTACAGTTATCTGTATGCGGTTCCGGAACGTAAACAGAGCCAGCAAGTCATTCAATCGGAGTCTGATGTGAACCAACCTGTATCCAAGCCGGAATCACCGCACCGCCTTCCCTGTCGTGGCTGTCTGCCGACCTGCAAGAACTTTGATCGCTGTGAGGGCAAGCCCTGGCGGGTGTTTGTGCCGCCGGCTCCCAAGAAGTAGCGCCGCATCCCTGCGGCGTGAAGGGGGAATCAGAACTGATAGCGGACCCGGCCAACCACTGAGCGGGCTTCGCCGGGGAAGCAGTCGCCCCGAGCCAGGCAAGTGGCTTGGAACTCTTTATCGGCGACATTGCGGGCGTTCAGGGTCAGGTCCCAGGGGCCGGTCTGGTAGCCGATCATCAGGTCGCCCAGGGTGTAAGAGGGCGTGCGGAGCTGATCGATGCCGTCCCAGCTCTCGCCCACGTAGCGAATGCCCGCACCGGCTTTGAAGCCTTCGAAACCGCCGGGGCGCCAGGTCAGCCAGGTGGACGCCTGCCGCTCCGGTACGCTGGCCAGTCGATAGCCTTCGGCGCTCTCGGTATCCAACTGGCTGGCGTTGAGCTCAAGGCTCAAGTCACCCATGAACACAATACCTTCCAGTTCCACACCGGTGATTGAAGCCTCGCCCCGTTTTTGCTGATACTCGCCCACCAGGGAGCTGGGGTCGTTCAGGTTGGACTGGGTGATGTCAAAGTAGGCCAGGGTGACCATGGCGGGGAAGTCACTGGGCTGATATTTGAAGCCGGCTTCCCACTGCTCGCCTTCCTGCGGTTCGAGCGGTTCGCCGCGACCGTTGGTTCCGATCACCGGATCGAAGGACTCGGCGAAGCTCACGTAGGGCGACAGGCCATTATCAAACTGATACAGGGCGCCGACACTGGTGCTGACCGCATCGTCACTCTGGGAGCTGGTGCCGCTGTTGGTTTCGGTATCGTCGAAACGTACCCCGGCGGTGATGCGCCAGTTGCCCACGCTGATCTGGTCATTGATATACAGGCCCAGGTCTTCGGTGGTGCTGTCCGGTGAAGCGGCGTAGGTAAACTCGCTGGCGGGGGGAATATTGCCGTATTGAGGATCAAACACGTTGATCCAGGTGCTGTCATCCAGCACGGCTCCGGTTGCCACATCGTAACCACGGGCATAGTCATAAAAGCCGCTTTCACCCAGAGTCACATCCTGATATTGGGTGCC
>NZ_DFTP01000101.1:1142-1728 GCF_002381585.1 Marinimicrobium sp. UBA4209 | reverse complement strand
GCCTGTTCCGAGGTGGACTTGCTGCCATAGAAGGAGCGCGGGACCAGCCCGTCGCCATACAGGCTGCCATCGGTATTGCGCACGTAACGGTCGCCGCCGATGAACGCGGTCCAGGCCTGCTGATAGTCGGCCTTCGCATCGGTGTAGCGGGAGGTCAGCTCCAGGCTCCATACCGAGTTGAATTGGTGCTCCGCCAGCAGGGTGAACGAGGTGGTCTCGGTGTCGTAGTAGTTGAAGTCCGGATCGCCGGTGTAGGTGTCGTTGTCGATAAACTGGCCGTTGGGTGCCGGCAGTAGGGTGCCATACACCGGCAGAAACTGGGCGCCGACGTCGCTGTCGGTCTCGGTGCGGTTGAGCAGGGCGGTGACCCGGGTCTGCTGACTCGGCTGCCAGGTGATCGACGGCGCGAATACCCGGGTATTTTCATCCACCTGATCCACCTGGGTGTCGGTATCGCGGTAGACCCCCACCACCCGATAGAGCCACTGTTCGTCAGAGTCCATGGCGCCGGTGCTGTCGAACGCCAATTGCTGGCGATCGAAGCTGCCCAGTTCGGCCAGGAGTTCGTGCGCGGAGTCGGCTTTGG
>NZ_DFTP01000101.1:0-1065 GCF_002381585.1 Marinimicrobium sp. UBA4209 | reverse complement strand
CAGCTTGCTTACCACATTGACAATACCGCCGGGAGAACCCTGGCCGTACAATACCGATGCCGGGCCTTTGAGTACTTCCACCTGTTCCAGGGTATAGACGTCCGGGCGGGTGTTATTGTAATTGCCAAACAGCGATTGCAGGCTATCCTGATACTGAGGCACGTCCAGGCCCCGCACCTTTACCCAGTCGCCCCGGGTGGCGAAGCCGTAGGTTTTGCCGTAAACACCGGAAGAGTAGGTGAAGACATCGTCCAGGGTGATGGCACCCTTGTCGATGATGTCCTGCAGCCCTTCAATCGACACCGAGCGGGCGGTTTCCATGATCGGGGTATCGGACTTCAGGGCGGAATAGCGGGACAGTTGCCCCGTCACCTGAATTTCCTGGATTTCAGGGGTAGCAGACTGGGCGTGGGTGTAGCCGGAAGCCAGCAGCGAGCCCACGGCAACGGCCAACAGAGAAGGACGGAACAAAGACACAGTAGTGATACTCCTAAGGTGTGTAGAACAGAAATACATGACAACGATGATGCAAATGATAGTGATTAACATTTAAAGGGTCAAGAGAAATGATTTCCTGCGCCAGTTTGATGTCGATGATTCAGAGAGGTGAGCTATGAAACTATGGAAGCTGTGCGCCACCGCGCCGCTGTTGGCCGCGCTGTCCGCCTGTACCACGACCGGTGAGTCGGTCCCGTCGTTTTATGACGTGCTGGCGGAGACGGCGGGGCAGAATGGCCGTGCCTGCGTCCGTCACAGTGATATCCGGGGCTATGGCGTTCTGGATCACGACGTGATTTCCATCGACGGGCGGCGCAATTATTACCTGGCCACCGTGATGCCGGGCTGCAACGCGCTGGATACCTCGCCGTCCGCGCTGTTTGAAGAGCGCTTCAGCGAGGTGTGCGGGGGCGGCATGCACAAGGTCTATGCCGGGGGTGATCACTGTACGATCCGCCAGATGTACGAGTTCGAGAACCGGGAGGCGGCATTCGAGGCGCACCGCAACGCCGTCGAGCGGTACGATGCGCTGCGCGAAGCCGCTGAGCAGGACTGATAGGCTCGGGG
>NZ_DFTP01000013.1:10766-10956 GCF_002381585.1 Marinimicrobium sp. UBA4209 | reverse complement strand
GTCTCACAACAGTATACCCAACCTCCGCCGTGCCAACGTACAGTTCCGGGAACTAGTACCTACTCAGAGAGTAGGTCGGATTAGCGTAAGCGTAATCCGACAAATTCGTGGTCTTGGGGATCTGTCGGATTACGGCCTAGCCAACGACGGCGGATGCGCTTTAGCTTATCCGCCCTACGCGCACTACAGT
>NZ_DFTP01000013.1:0-10699 GCF_002381585.1 Marinimicrobium sp. UBA4209 | reverse complement strand
TGTAGGGTGCACTGTTCCCGGACCGTGGAGCGGGGGACCCGCGATGCGAGCCTACATGGATGTATTCACGGCGTGTCCGGGAACAGTGCACCCTACACCGGACCGGACGCGACACCACCCACAGGGTTTTCTGCTATTATTGACGCCTTTTTTATTACGTCAGACGAAGAGTAGAACCATGCCCGTTTATCGCTCCAAGACCACCACCGCTGGCCGGAATATGGCTGGTGCTCGCGCCCTGTGGCGTGCCACCGGGATGAAAGACGAAGACTTTCATAAACCCATTATCGCCGTCGCCAACTCCTTTACCCAATTTGTGCCCGGCCATGTTCATCTCAAGGACATGGGCCAACTGGTCGCAAGGGAAATCGAAAAAGCCGGTGGTGTGGCCAAAGAGTTCAACACCATTGCGGTCGACGACGGCATCGCCATGGGCCATGACGGCATGCTCTACAGTCTGCCCTCGCGAGACATCATCGCCGACTCCGTCGAGTACATGGTCAATGCCCACTGTGCCGACGCCCTGGTGTGCATCTCCAACTGCGACAAAATCACCCCCGGAATGCTGATGGCCGCGATGCGCCTGAACATCCCTGTGATTTTTGTATCCGGCGGTCCTATGGAAGCGGGCAAAACCAAACTCGCAGATCACAACCTGGATTTGATTGATGCCATGGTCATTGCCGCCGACGACTCGGTGGACGACGAAACCGTGGCCGAGTACGAGCGCTCCGCCTGCCCGACCTGCGGTTCCTGCTCCGGGATGTTCACCGCCAACTCCATGAACTGCCTGACCGAGGCACTGGGTCTGTCACTGCCCGGTAACGGCACTCTATTGGCAACCCACGCCGACCGGGAGGAGCTGTTTCTTGAGGCCGCCCGACGTATCGTGGACATCACCAAGCGCTACTATGAGGAAGACGACGAGCGGGTGCTGCCACGCTCAATCGCCAACTTCAAAGCCTTTGAGAACGCCATGGCCCTGGATATTGCCATGGGCGGTTCCACCAATACCATTCTGCACCTGCTGGCGGCCGCGCAGGAAGGCGAAGTCGATTTCACCATGTTCGATATCGACCGCCTGTCTCGCGAGATTCCTCAGCTGTGCAAAGTCGCACCCAACACTCAGCTCTATCACATTGAAGACGTGCACCGCGCCGGTGGGGTCATGAGTATTCTGGCCGAACTCAACCGGGCCGGTCTGCTCCATGCCAACCTGCCCACCGTTCACAGCAACACCTTCCAGGAGGCGCTGGATCACTGGGATATTACGACGACCACCTCCGATGAGGTACGCACCTTTTACAAGGCCGGTCCGGCGGGTATCCCGACCCAACAGGCGTTCAGTCAGGCCACTCGCTGGCCCAGCCTCGATGACGACCGCGCCAACGGCTGTATCCGCTCACTGGAGCACGCCTTTACCCGCGAAGGGGGCCTGGCAGTCCTGAAGGGCAATATCGCCCTGGACGGCTGTGTGGTGAAAACCTCGGGTGTCGATGAGAGCTGCTGGGTGTTTGAAGGGCCGGCGCGTGTTGTGGAAAGCCAGGACGAGGCGGTCGATGCGATTCTCAGTGGGAAAGTCATAGCCGGCGAAGTGGTAATTGTTCGTTATGAAGGGCCTCGCGGTGGTCCCGGTATGCAGGAAATGCTGTATCCCACCAGCTACCTGAAATCCAAGGGGCTGGGTAAGGATTGCGCACTGCTGACCGACGGCCGTTTCTCCGGCGGGACTTCTGGCCTGTCGATCGGACACGTATCGCCGGAAGCGGCGGCGGGTGGCGCCATTGGTCTGGTAGAGGACGGCGACACCATTCTGATCGATATTCCCAACCGCAAGATCGAGGTGCGCCTGAGTGACGAACAACTGCAGGCGCGCCGCGACGCCATGAATGCGCGGGGCGAGCAGGCGTGGAAACCCCAAGAAGCCCGTCCGCGCAAAGTCAGCACCGCCCTGAAAGCCTACGCCATGCTGGCGACCAGTGCCGACAAAGGGGCCGTCAGGGATCTGAGTAAACTCGACTGAGTCCACCTTGCGAGCACTTGGCAGGGACGCCTCGCGCGCTGCATTCAATTTTGCCCGATACAAAAAAACCGGCTCTAGGCCGGTTTTTTTGTGCGTTGAGAGCAGAGGCTTAAGCGCCTGGCAATACCAGACCGTCTTCCTCTTCCCACTTACGCTTGCGCTCCTGATAACGCTCTTCTTCTTTACGAGCCTTCTCTTCGCGCGCTTTCTCTTTCTCGGCGAAACTGATCCACTGCTTGGCCGCTTCTTCGCTGCGCTTGTCTTTGGCCGCTTCCTTCAGAGTCTCAATCGCATCGTCATACTGCTCCAGATTGACATAGGCAGTGCCCATGCGCAGATACACCTGGTCAGCACGTTCAACCCCTTTATCCAACGCTTCACGAGCTGCGTCGATAGAGTCTTCGTAGCGATCGTTCAACATGTAGATAGCGGACAAGCGCGCGAACAGATCGCCCTCGTCAGACTTCTCGGCCGCCTTTTCCATTTCAACCATGGATTTTTCAACTTCCTGAGCCATGCTCCAGGCATTGGCAAGAAGCTCCAGATTGCGGGAGGTCGGCTCGATGATCTCATCCTCGTAGATACCTTTTTCAAGGACCTTGGCGGCCTTGTAAGGGATATCCCGATCGAGATACATGGAAGCCATGGATACCAGGATGTTTTCCTTGTCCAGGCCGTCGAGCAGATACACCACTTCCAGGGAGTGCAGACGATTGTCGAACTCTTCCAGCAGGCTGTACATGTCAGACAGCTGGCGCCAGGTCGACACCTTCGGGTAGTCCCGAACCATCTTCTTCAGCACATTCAGCGTGTTTCTGTAATCTTCTTTTTCGAAGTACAACAGACGCTGCATCGCATACCAGTTTTCTTCGGGAACCTCGCCATCCTGCTCGGCCATCTCAACCGCTTCGTTGACATGAACCAGCGCACGATCCGCATCACCCATCTGGTAGAACAGCAGAGAGAACACGTAGTACTGGTCGGCGTCGATACTGGTGACCATGTTGGTCCAGTTTTCGAAGGCGTCCAGTGCTGCATCAAAGTTCTCTTCCTGCATGTGCAGCTTGCCCAGAACCTGCCATGTGGAAGTTTCCAGACCCGATGGAATCTGCGGAGAACGAGCTACAACCTTTTCGAACGCATCAATGGTGCGATCCATGTTATCCATCTGGAAATGGACATTGGCAACGAAGTTGTAGATCTGAGCCTGCTCATAGGCGTTGTATTCGCCGATGTTGCGTTCCATTTCCTGCAACAGACGCAACGCTTCGTTCAGGTCCGGCTCACGACCGGAATCTTCTTCCGGATCAATGAAACTCTGAACCTCAGAGAGCTCTTCGTTCAACCGCTGACTGATACCGGGAATCCGGCGGGTTTCCGGCGGCGTGCTGGACGGCCTGATGAGCTCCTGGGCCATAACACTGCCCTGAAGCCAACCACTGGCCTCCGGTGCCACCTCATTCACAACCACAGTAGAGACGGCAGGAGCGGTGATCAGCGCCGCCGCCAACAGGCTGCGATTCAGCGTACCGGCAAAAAATGCTTGTAGTTTATTCACTGTCATAACCCCCAACCTACTCGTCCGCCAGTTCAAAGACGAAACGATAGCTAACACCGGCCACTTCCACCGGCTCGCCGTCTACAGTCCGCGGACGGAACTTGAAACGCTCTGCAGCGCGAATCGCCGAACGGTTGAAGATACTGGTCTCGCGACCTTCGGTATCCACGGCATCCACCACCACTACGTCACGAGTTGAACCGTTGGTCGTCACGGTAAAGCTTACCGTCACAAAACCCTCGATTCCGCGCTGAGCCGCGCGACGTGGATACTCGGGCGCCACCGCCACGATAGGCATATATTCGCCGTCACCGGAGAAGTTGCCACCCGTGCCCATGTTCATGTCGAGCCCCATACTCGGCGCAGCCATGTTCAGAGCACTCGCATCAACATCCGGAGAGTCAAACTCGGGCTCCGGAATATCCGGCGGAGGTTCATTGGGATCCTCCGGCTTCTGTGGCTTAGCCGCCTCGTACTGCGTTTCAATCTCCGTATCCGGCATATGGATGTCGGCGATTTTACGGTCTTCCGGCTTTTCGTCCTGACCAAGGTCGGAGTTGATCAAGGACTGCATCAAAAACAGCAGGGCCACCGTCACGACGACCGACAACCCCCCCGCGATACCTACTCTTGCAAAATTCATAGCAGCCTAGTTCTCTTCAGTGGAGACAGCGACGTTGGTAATACCCAGCTCGCGTGCGGATTCTGTAATGGCAATAACAAACTCCATATCAGCACCCTGGTCCGCCTGGATAACCACTGTCCCATTCGGGTTTTCGGCCTGCAAACGCTCAATTTGAGCCCGGACACCACGTTTGTCCACCTGCTGCTTGTCGATCCAGATTTCGTTATTTGCGTTAACGGCAATCAGAATCGCAGCCTCTTCCTTCGGATCCGCGGTGGTCGCTTCAGGACGATTGACTTCAATCCCCGTCTCTTTAATGAATGTAGCAGTCACGATGAAGAAGATCAGCATGATGAACACCACATCGAGCATGGGCGTCAAGTCAATGGCCTGAGCTTCTTCTTCGGCTTTCTGATTGTTCCTGCTCATGGGATATCTCTTAAATACCGGGTTTAAACTGGGTGCTCGCCTTAGTGATCCATCGTCAGGTGATCGGCAAACAGGTGATTTTCGCGATCGGCAATCCGCTCAAGGTAAGTGTTGGCAAACAGGCCGGAAAGGGCCGCCACCATACCTGCCATGGTCGGAATTGTTGCCCGCGATACGCCGCCGGCCATCTGTTTGGCGTCGCCGCCGCCCGTCATCGCCAGAACGTTAAACACCTCGATCATACCGGTCACGGTACCGAGCAGACCCAACAGAGGGCACAGACTTACCATGGTGGCAATCATGTCCATGTTGGTGTTGATCTTCTCGGAGATCCGGGAAATCATCGCCTCACGAATTTGGTGGGCATTCCACGATTTCCGCTCACTACGGCTTTCCCACTGATCCAGTGCCGCCTGGACATCGCTTTTCAGACCACCTTTGAAGTACCAGACCCTCTCAAAGATGAGGGTCCACATCAGGAAGGTTAGGATGGCGATGAGCACAAGCACACCGCCCCCTTGATCCAAAAAGGCTTTAATGGCTGCAAACGCTTCCATTATTGCCGTCATGGTCTATCTCCTACTTATTGCGCTCGGAGTTCTCGGCAACGATGCCGGTAGTCTGCTCATCCAGAATGTGGATGATACGCTTGGCGCGACCGTTAACAATGGTGTGCAGCAATACTGTCGGAATTGCCACTACCAGACCCAGAACGGTGGTAATCAGAGCGGAGGAGATACCGCCTGCCATGTTCTTCGGATCGCCGGCACCAAAGATGGTGATCGCCTGGAAGGTCAGAATCATACCGACCACGGTACCCAACAGACCCATCAGCGGCGCAACGGCAGCGATGATCTTCAGCAGGGCCAGACCACTTTCAATCTTCGGACGCTCTTTCAGAACGGCTTCTTCAAGCTTCAGTTCCAGAGTCTCGGGATCAACCCCTTTGTTGTCCTCAGCCACCTGCAGCACACGACCCAGCGGGTTGTTGGCGCTCGGGGTGCTGGACTTCAGCTGAGAGGTCACTTTGGCACTGACCGCACTCAGGACGATGATCCGCCAGATACCCAGCAGGAAGCCGAAGATACCCACGGCGGTGATGACGTAGCCTACGCCGCCGCCCTGATGCCAGCGCTCACCCCAGGTGGGGCTGTCGATCAGCGCGGTCAGCAGAGAACCGCCGGTCGGGCCAGTCGGGTCGATACCCACACGAACGAGGCCAGAATCGGCCGCTTGCAGGTTGGCAGCCGCGTCCTGAATGTTGCCGGCAGGCTGACGAGCCAGCTCTTCCATTTTGGCACCATCCGGAATAAAGGCCAGGTACTTGCCTTCGGACACCAGGTTGTAGGAACCGATACGGACAACTTCCTGATCCACCTTGTCGCCATTGGGTTTGATCACTTCGCCATTAAACGTGACGATGCGACCGCTTTCGACCATCTGACGCTGCACTTCGTACCACAGGCGCTCGATTTCCTCGATGCTGGGCAGACGAGTGTTGCTGTTCATCTTGTCGATCAGGCCATTCAGGAACTCACCCCGGTTCGGGTATTGAGCACTGATGATTGAAGTCTGAATGTTAGAACGCAAGTCACCTGCAGTTGAGGTCAGGTGACCGAACAACTCACGCAGAGAACCCAGACGCTCATTCAACTGGTTGCGCTTGGCATCCACTTCGAGCTCTTGCTCGTCGTAGCGGGCTTCCAGGGTTTCAGAGCGGTTTTCTTCTTGAGCCCGGGTATTGCGAGCCTGTTCCAGCAACTGCTGCTGCTGGCCGCGCTCCTGACGGAACTCAGCTTCGCGCTGACGGTGCTCCTGGGATTCGTTGACACGTGACTCACGCACCATCTCCAGCAGCTCGTCGAGCGAACCGGCCTGGTCATCGTCTTGGGCCAGAGCGACATTGGCGCTCAGCAGACCCGCGGTCAGGGCAACCAGAGAGCCCTTCAAAAACGTCATCTTCATTGTGCTGCCTCCGGAGCCTGAACGGGTAACATCATGATGTCCTGGCTTGCCTGGTCACGGGCAATGCGCAGACCCTTGAGAATGTGATTCCGGTAAGAATCATCGAGCGGAACCCAGGCTTCCTGTTCTTTATCCCAGGCGCCCTGCTGCTCGGTATCTGTGGTCTGATACATGAGGGAGATACGACCAACGCGCAGAATGTTCACTTCGCGCTCCTGGCCATCCACTTCCAGCGAATCGCGGTAAGTATCGAGGAAGCGACCGTATTCAGATTCGATGCGATAGGCTTCCAGAACCTGGCGGAACTTTTCCGCCACGGAAATATCGGCGCGATCCTGATTGTCACGCAACATCTGCAAGCGGGCACGACGTTCGTCCAGGTGGAAAGGCATGTCCAGCTCTACGAACTGCTCCAGTGCGTCCAGCATGTTCATGACCAGCGGCTGAATCTGACGCTCGATCACGGTGACCTGCTCGATGGACTGATCCAGATCGCGCAGTACGCGCTGCTGGGCTTCGATTTGACGCTCCAGCTGGAGATTGTAGGTACGCAGACCTTCAATTTCCTTGTTTACCACCTTGAACTGCTGCAGCAGATCGTCGGTTTCCTGGGCCAGGCGGTCAATCCGCTGTTGAGATTCCTGGGCCATTGCGGTTTTGGCCTCACCGACCTGGAGAATCTGCTCCAGGGTTTCATCTGCCACGGCAACGCTACCCATTAGCGCGCCGGCAGAAAGCGCGGTGGTCAGAGCCACGGCTTTCAATCGCTGCTTTTTCATATTTCCCCCAACTCGGGTGCTTGCATCAGATGAGTTTGCGACAGGCAGCTGCCACACAACACGTTATCCACACAGTGCCTTCAAAAGGCTGGCAAAAACCTCTACGAGGCAGCCAAGAACGCAGCATTGTAATAAGAGGCTTACTTCACATTCAATGCTTTAAGGAAACCGTTTCCCAAGTGGGTAGATCGGTATCACTCAGGTAACAAATTGTCCCGCTGACTGTCTGATTAAAGTAACACCTGCTTAAAAATTGACCAATACTTTTGCGCTGTCATCAAACGGTAATACGATCGTACCGTTGAAAGACGTGCCCCACCGAAGCGTCATTCGCTCCGGGCTGCTCGTCGGTGAGGTGCCACTCTTCGCCACTGAGCGACGGAAAGTGGGCATCCCCTTCCACCTCCAGGTCGATCCGGGTCAGATAAACCCGATCGGCCAGAGGTAAACTCTGGCGGTAAATCTCTTCACCGCCCATAACCATGATTTCCTCAGCGTCCGGCTGCTCCCGGCGGGCCAAGGCTATCGCGGCCTCGATACTGGTCACCCAGCGCAGGCTCGGATCCCGCGCCTCTCGAGACTGCCGGCTCACCACAATGTTGAGTCTTCCGGGCAGCGGGCGCCCGATGGACTCATGGGTCTTGCGTCCCATGATGACCGGTTTGCCCAGAGTAACCGACTTGAAATACTTCAGGTCGCCGGGCAGATGCCAGGGCAGCTCATTGTTCCGGCCAATGACTCCATTGCGGGCGGCCGCCACTATTAAGGCCACAGTCATACGTCGAGGTTCCCCTTTTCTGTGACGAACTTCACACCGCAATCGGTGCCTTGATTCTCGGATGGGGGTCGTACCCCTCGAACTGGAAATCTTCCAACTGGTAATCAAACACCGATTCCGGTCGGCGCCCGATCACCAGCTTTGGCAACGGCCGGGGTTCGCGGCGCAGTTGCTCGTAGACAATATCGTCGGTCAGGTGATTGTGGTACAGGTGACAATCACCGAAGGTGTGCACAAAGTCCCCCACCCCCAGGTCACACTGCTGAGCAATCATGTGGGTCAGTAGCGCATAGCTGGCAATATTGAAAGGCACCCCCAGGAACAGGTCGGCGCTGCGCTGGTAGAGCTGACAGGACAACTTCCCGTCCGCCACGTAAAACTGGAACAGGGTATGGCAGGCCGCCAGAGCCATCCGCCCCTGCTCGGCGTTCTTCTGGGGGCTCAGGGACTCATCCGGCAGGTCCGCCGGATTCCAGGCACTGACAATCAGGCGCCGGGAGTTGGGGTTGGTGCGAATCTGCTCGATCACCTCGCCGATCTGATCGATGGTGCGACCATCGGGGCAGGCCCAACTGCGCCACTGCTTGCCGTAGACCGGACCCAGATCTCCCTCCGCCGTGGCCCATTCGTTCCAGATTTTACAGCCACGCTCTTGCAGCCAGGTGACATCCGTGCGCCCCTGCAGAAACCACAAGAGCTCGACAATCACACTTTTCAAGTGCACGGTTTTGGTGGTGACCAACGGAAAACCGTCAGACAGATCAAACCGAAGCTGCCGCCCGAATACCGACCGGGTGCCGGTTCCCGTCCGGTCCCCACGATCCAGACCGTTGTCGATGACATCGCGCATCAGCGCCAAATACTGTTGCATGTTGAATTACCTGATCCCCAAAACGTTCGAACTCAGCGTCCCGACTGCCGGCGCTTGACCTGTTGCTGCCAGCTCCACACCAGTACTCCGATACCAAGAATGAGCATCGGCAAGGAGAGCAATTGCCCCCGGGTAACCCAGCCAAACAGGTCAAAACTGATGTGCTGATCCGGTTCGCGGAAAAATTCGGCAAAAATTCGGAAACAGGCGTAGAGCACCAAAAACAGCCCCGCCACCGTGCCCCTGGGGCGAGGTTTGGATGAATACCAGTACAGCACAGTAAAGAGTACCAACCCTTCCAGGGTTGCCTGATAAAGCTGCGAGGGATGCCGTGCAATGCCCTCGGGGTCTTTGGGAAATACCATGGCCCAGGGCACATCGGCCGCGCGCCCCCACAGCTCCTGACCAATAAAGTTACCCAGGCGCCCCAGCCCGAGACCAATAGGGACGAGTGGCGCGACAAAATCCGTCAGTGCCAGGAATGACACTTTGCTCCGCCAGGCGAACAGGGCGAGCGCCACGATGACCCCGAGCAGCCCACCGTGGAAGGACATTCCCCCTTCCCAGACCCGAAACAACCAGATCGGGTCGCTCAGCCAATAATTGAAATGGTAGAAGAAGACATAGCCAAAGCGCCCCCCCAAAATCACCCCGAAAGCCACATAAGTCGTGAGGTTTTCCACCTGGGAGCGCTGGACCACCGTATGCGGAAAACCAGCCCGGCGCAGAGCCAGAAGCCAGGCGCCGGCAAAGCCGAGCAGGTACATCAGACCATACCAGTGAATATCCAACGGACCATAGGACTGGCCGGCAAACTCAAACGGGCCAATACTCACGGCCACCGGGTCAATTTCGGGGTATTTCATAAGCCTTGCTTATCGCAGTCAGTGAACGGTGGGACAAATCAGTGCGGGGGAATACTACCACTGTTGGATGACGAACACAGTGCCTTCGCCCGACCGGCACTCAATCGGTGGAGCTGGCGGGGCGAATCAGGCGCGTTGCGCCGAGATCACGCAGGGTGTCGTCGACGCGCTGGCGGATCTGATCGGCGTCCGGCAAGGTCATCACCTCAGAAAGCAACGCTCGCGCCTGCTCCAGGCTGATACTGCGAATCACCGACTTGACCTTGGGCAGGTTGGTGGCGTTCATCGACAGCACGTCATAGCCCATGGCCATCAGCAGAATGGCCGCCCCCGGGTCACCGGCCAACTCACCACAGATCCCCACGCTGACGCCCTCGGCGTGACCGTCGTCGACCACGCTGCGCAGCGCCCGCAGCACCGCCGGATGGTAAGCCTGATAGACATCGGCGACCCGGGCGTTATTTCGGTCCACCGCCAGCAGGTATTGGGTCAGGTCGTTGCTACCCACCGACAGGAAGTCCACCCGGGCCGAGAGCTCTCGGGCCTGATAGACCGCCGAGGGCACTTCGATCATTACCCCGAGCGGCGGCAGCTTGACCGAGTGGCCCTCTTCCAGCAATTCATTGAAGGCCCGATAGATCAGTACCTTGGCCGCCTCCAGCTCGGGCACGCTGGTAATCATCGGCAGCAGAATCCGCAGGTTATCCAGGCCTTCACTGGCCTTGATCATGGCGCGAATCTGGGCCAGAAAAATCTCCGGATGGTCCAGAGTGACGCGGATGCCGCGCCAGCCCAGGAAGGGGTT
>NZ_DFTP01000083.1:0-9240 GCF_002381585.1 Marinimicrobium sp. UBA4209 | reverse complement strand
CATCGAGCGCACCGTGGAAAACCCGGAGCAGGCGCAGAACCTGAGTTGGCTCTGGCGGCGCGAACTGGACAGCCTGCCCGAACTGTTCGAGCGTCACCGTCAGGCCCAGCGGCCCCTGTGGGTGTGGCAGCGGGCGGCCGAGCTGGCCTATCAACAGCCACTCAACCGGTCACTGACCCAGGCGGTGCGCGCGCCCCACACGGTGGCGGACACGCCCTCGCTGCAGGCCGTTTTCTGCATCGATGTGCGCTCGGAGCCTCTGCGTCGCGCCCTGGAGCAGCAGAACCCGGACATCCAGACACTGGGCTTCGCCGGTTTCTTTGGCTTGCCCCTGAGCGTCGTCACCCCCGGCTCGGCGCTGGCCCAACCGCACCTGCCTGGACTGCTGGCACCTCAGGTGGAAGTGCGCCTGGGCACCCCCGAGCAGGCCAACGCCCAGGCACGACAGCTCAACTGGAGCGCTCGCTTTCAGGAGTGGTCGCAAACCGCCGCAGCCACCTTCACCGCCGTGGAGGCCGGCGGCCTGCTGTACGCTGGCAAACTGTTGGGCCGCTCGCTGTTGCCGGGCAAAGCGCCCAAACGCCTTGAACTGAGTTCACTGCGTTGGCACTGGCGTGACTCCGGAAAGCCCTTGACCCAGGCCGACCAGGTCACCCTGTTGCGCAACGTACTGACCGCTATGGGGCTGACCGAGCGTTTCGCCTCACGGGTGCTGCTGGTGGGCCACGGCAGCCACACCCAGAACAACCCGCACGCCGCGGGCCTGGAGTGCGGCGCCTGCGGCGGTCAATCGGGGGAAGTCTCGGTACGCGCCCTGGCCCGCTTGCTCAACGATCCGGCACTGCGCTCGCCCCTGGCGGAGGCGGGCATCACCCTGCCCGACGATTGCCGCTTCGTACCGGCCCTGCACCACACGGTGACCGACCGGATCGAGCTGCTCGAGGGCGAGGATTGGCTGAGCGCCGAGACCGCCGAGTGGTTGCGCCGGGCCAGCGCCGGAGCGCAGCGCGAACGCGCGGCCGCCCTGGGGTTGAGCCCCGATCAGGCCGACCTGGATCAACAACTGACACAGCGCAATAGCGACTGGTCCCAGACCCGCCCGGAATGGGGCCTGGCCAACAACGCCGCGTTTATCGCCGCGCCGCGCTCGGTGACCGCCCCGATCGATCTGCAGGGGCGGAGCTTTCTGCACGATTACAACTGGCGTACCGACCCGGAGTTCAGCCGCCTGGAGCTGATCATGACCGCCCCCCTGGTGGTGGCCCACTGGATCAACATGCAATACAACGGCTCCACGCTGGATAATCGGAAGTTCGGCAGCGGCAACAAAGTGTTGCACAACGTGGTCGGCGGCCACATCGGCGTGTTTGAAGGCAACGGCGGCGACCTGCGCATTGGCCTGCCCCTGCAATCGTTGCACGATGGCGAGCAGTGGCGGCACGAGCCCTTGCGTCTGAGCGCCTACCTGGCCGCACCGACCAGGGCGATTGACGCCATCATCGCCAAGCATCCGGTCCTGCAGGCGCTGACTGGCAATGGCTGGCTATACCTGTTCAGCCTCGACGATGAAACCGGAGCGGTGCAGGCCTATCACGACGGCCACTGGACCCGCACGACGGACTGAGCCTTCAGCGTCAAAAGAGCCTTCAGCGGCCAACTGACTCAGCGCCAAGGAAGGCGCGTCCCACCCCAATGGCGGCGCGAGCCAAAAAGCCGGCGGTGAATCGTGACGCCGCAGGCCCGGGGCTGCTACACTCTCGCTCCGACTAACCGCTTGCGAAGCGTCAGATCACCATGAGCACTCCGGATACCCCCGACAATACTCAGAGCGCCTGGCTCGATCAGGTAAAATGGAACGACGATGGGCTGGTTCCCGCCATCGCCCAGGACGCCGACAGCGGCCGCATTCTGATGATGGCCTGGATGAACCGCGAATCCCTCGCCCTGAGCGCCCGGGAAAACCGCGCCGTATACTGGTCCCGCTCCCGGGGTAAACTGTGGCGCAAAGGCGAATCCTCCGGCCATGTGCAGGAGCTGAAAAGCATTGAGCTGGACTGTGATGCCGATGCCATTGTGCTCAAAGTGAAACAACTGGGCGGTATCGCCTGCCACACCGGCCGGGAGTCCTGTTTTTACCGGACCCTGAAAGACGGCCAGTGGCAGACCGTGGAGCCGGTTCTGAAAGACCCCAACGAGATTTACTGAGCATGAGCACACCGAACACCGAGCAGGTTCTGACCGAATTGACCCGCGTTCTGGAGGCCCGCAAACAGAACGCGGACCCCGAGTCATCCTACGTCGCCAGCCTGCACGCCAAGGGGCTGAACAAGATTCTGGAGAAAGTGGGCGAGGAGTGCACCGAAACCCTGCTCGCGGCCAAGGATGCCGAACGCAATGGCGACAACCAGCACCTGATCATGGAAACCGCCGACTTGTGGTTCCACAGTCTGGTCATGCTGTCGCATTTAGGCGAAAATGCCGACGCGGTGCTCAACGAGCTGGCGCGGCGCTTTGATTTATCCGGCCACGCCGAAAAAGCGGCGCGCAACAACCAAACATAAGTAGAGGGTAAGGTTATGGGATTTGGTGGAATTGGCATTTGGCAGTTGCTGATCATTCTGGCCATTGTGGTTCTCTTGTTCGGCACCAAGCGTCTGGGCAGTATTGGCAGCGACCTGGGTAAAGCCATCAAGGGCTTCAAGAAGTCGGTCAGCGATGACGACGCCGAGAAAGACAGCGAACAAGACGACGACAGCGCCAAGCGCAACGTCGAAGACAAAACCGACCCGAACAGCGCTCAGACCCAGCAGGAAAAATCCGCAGCGGAAGACAAGAACCGCTCGTGATCCCCGGCAACGCCCTCGGGCATGCCCTGACTGAGCCAGCGGCGCAACTCCCGGGCGGGAGGGCGCCAATCCAGTGTCTGCCTTATTTGAAAGGTGTTTGAGTGTTCGATATCGGTTTCTTTGAGCTGCTGATCATCGCGATTGTGGGCCTGGTGGTCATTGGCCCGGAGCGCCTGCCTGAAGCGGCGCGCGCCGTGGGCCTGTGGATCGGCCGGCTCAAGCGCAGCCTGCGGGAAACCCGCAGCGAGCTGGAGAAACAGCTCGGCGCCGACGATATTCGCCGCCAGTTGCACAATGAAGAGGTGATGCGCAGCCTGGAAGCTACCCGCCGCCAGGTGCAGGAGGCGGTGGAGGAAGGCTCCTTCCAGACACCGCTGAAAAAATACAAGGACGAAGACGAGCCCGAGCGGCCCGATCACGCGCACACTGAGCCAGACGAGAACACGGAGCCAAAGAGCAGCGACTCGTCCAGCCGCTCCGGGGCCGATACGGACACCCGCGAGGCGGACGGCAAGGGCACTGATTCCGAGCCCACCGATGCCTCATCCGAGCCGGCCAAGGCACCCCGCGATTCACAGACGCCCTCTTCCTGAGCCCGAGCATGACCGTAACCCCGAACGACAAAGAACTGCCCCTGGTTCAGCACCTGATCGAACTGCGCAATCGCCTGCTGCGGATCATCATTATCGTGCTGGTGATCTTTCTGGGCCTGTTCTACTTTGCCAACGATATTTACACCCTGACGGCGGCCCCGCTGCAGAAATTCCTGCCCGAATCGGCGGGGATGATCGCCACCGACGTGGCCTCCCCCTTCCTGACACCATTCAAGCTCACCCTGTTTGTGGCGGTGCTGCTGGCCGCGCCGTTTATTCTGCACCAGATCTGGGCCTTTATCGCCCCCGGTCTGTACACCCATGAAAAGCGGCTGGCTCTGCCGTTGCTGGCCTCCAGTGTGGTGCTGTTCTACGGCGGTATGGCGTTCGCCTATTTCGTGGTGTTCCCGCTGATATTCGGGTTTTTTACCAGCGTGGGGCCGGAAGGCGTGGCGGTGATGACCGACATGGCCAAGTACCTGGACTTCGTCCTCAAGCTGTTTTTCGCCTTCGGGGTGGCGTTCGAGATTCCCATTGCCACCATCCTGATGATTCACGCCGGCATTATCACCCCGGACGGGATCGCCAAGAAACGCCCCTACGTCGTGGTCGGCTGCTTTGTCATGGGCATGGTTCTGACCCCACCGGATGTGATCTCCCAGACGCTGCTGGCCCTGCCCATGTGGCTGCTGTTCGAGGTGGGCGTATTCTTTGGCCGCATGGTGTACCGGCGGGACCGCGCCCGGGAGGCGGAGGAAGAGCAGGAGCTCTAAACAGAGATATTTGACGCCACTCCGGCGTGTAAATTTTTCCGACCTGTGCTATAAATGGTGAAAACTACTATAAGTAACCATTGCAGCAGGGCCTCCTATGCTTCGCTCACTCTCTTTCAAACTCATGGCCGCCATGGCGGCGCTGATGCTCACCGTGGCCGCCATTATTCTGGCCGCCAGTTACACCTATCTGGCACGACAGCAGCAGAGCAACTTCGAACAGGAAGTTGACCGCAACCTTGAACTGATCAACTCGTCGCTGCTCGAGCCCCTGTTCGCCTATGACTTCCAGCAGCTTGAGGCCATCGCCGAATCCCTGGTCAATACCGCACTCATCGACCAACTGGAAATCACCGACCACCGGGGCAAAGCCATGGCCGATGCCCAGGTCAGTGACCAGGCCGCGCCCGGCAATCAACACCGGCGCGATGCGGTGGAAGTGATCCGCGATGGCGATGTGATCGGCCGCTACAACGTGGTGTTCTCTTCGGAGCAGATGGCGCAGGTACTGAGCAATCAGGTGTCCCTGGGCGTAATCATGGTCGTAGCCCTGTTGGTGGCGGCGTTGTTCACGTTAGCGCTGCTGGTTCGACGCATCGTTCTCAAACCACTGAACCTGATTACCGACAACCTGACCCATATCGCCGAAGGCGGTGGCGACCTGACCCGGCGCCTGCCGACCGACAGCGGAGACGAAATTGCGCATCTGTCACACAGCTACAACCGGGTGATCGACCAGATTGCCGCCATCATTCGCGGGGTGGTCGAGGTGACCAACACCTTCGACGAGCACGTCCAGCAAATGAACCAGGCATCCAACGACAGCTCCCACTCTACCGACGAACAGCTCAAGCAACTGGAGCAGGCCTCCACCGCCATCAACCAGCTCTCGGCCTCCGCCGAAGAGGTCGCCCGTTCCTCGGGCGAAACCGCCGAGCGCACCCGGGATACCCACGACGCCTCCAGCCGGGGGGTCAGCGTGGTGCAGTCATCCCAGAGCAATATTCTGCGCCTGACCCAACAGATCGAGCAGACCGCCGACAAGATCACCCTGCTGAAGGACAGCAGCCAGAATATCGGCAAGGTCATTGAAGTGATTCGCGCGATTGCCGAACAGACCAATCTGCTGGCCCTGAACGCCGCCATTGAGGCGGCCCGCGCTGGGGACCAGGGCCGCGGCTTTGCGGTCGTGGCCGATGAGGTGCGCACCCTGGCCCAGCGCACCCAGAGCTCCACCGAGGAGATCGAGCAGATCGTACTGCAGCTGCAGACTCACGCCGATGAGGCCCACGATGCCATGGAGCAGAATACCCACTGGGCTCAGGAAACCGTGGAGAGCGGCAAAGAGGTGCAACAGGTACTGGAAAGCGTTCAGGCCCACATCAGCACCATCAACGACATGAATCATCAGGTGGCCACCGCCGCGGAAGAGCAGAGCTCGGTCGCCAGCGAGGTGAATCGCTTCATCGAGTCCGTTTTCGCCCTATCGGGCAAAGTGTCGGACAACGCCCGTAGCATGCGGGCCAGCTCAGACGAGCTGCTGCAGGAAAACAATGAACTGCAGCGGCGCATGCACAACTTCAAAGTTTGAGGCTCACCATGTCACACAGGTTACAGCGGCTGTTCGGCCATGCACGACGCGGATGCGGGGTTCTGGCCCTGATCGGCATCACGGCCGCCAGCCAGGCCCAGACCACGCTGCGCGTCAATCAGACCGATCATCCACTGGATGAGTTTGCCGTGGGCGCTCTGCGGGTCGCGCTGGAGTTTATGGACGGCGACTACGAGCTCGCCATCAGCGATGACCCCATCACCCAGACCCGCGCCATTGAGCGGCTGGAGTCGGACGAGATGGACGTGATGTGGCTGTCGTCAAACCAGGAAGTGGAAAACCGCCTGAGTCCCATCCGCTTCCCGCTCCTGAAGGGCCTGCTGGGCTACCGGGTCTTCATCATCAACCCGGATCGCCAATCCACCATGAACCGGGTGGAAGACAGGGCCGACCTGAGCCGTCTGACCTTCGGGCAGGGCGCCGGCTGGCCCGACATTGCGATTCTGGAGGCCAATGGTCTGGAGGTCATTACTACCAGTAAGTATGACAACCTGTTCTATATGGTGGAGGGCGGTCGGTTTGACGCTTTCCCGCGCGGGGTTCTGGAGCCCTGGACCGAGCTGGCGGCACGACCGGACTTGCCGCTGACGGTGGAGGATCGCCTGGTTCTGGTGTATCCGCTGCCGTTTTACCTGTTTGTCAGCGAGGAAGACGCGGCCCTGGCGGAGGCCATTCACAGCGGGCTGGATCGAGCTCTGGAAAGCGGGCGCTACGATGAGTATTTCTTCCAGCACCCGATGATTGAAGATGCGCTGACCCGCTCAAACCTCGCCGAGCGGCGCGCTTTCCCGCTGGAGAACCCGACTCTCACGGAAGAAACACCCCGGAGCCGCGAGGAGTACTGGCTCGACATGGAGCGCTTGCGGGAACGGAGCGCCGCAGACTAATGGGCCGCCCGGCGCTCCAGGCGCTTCCAGCCGAGCTCGTGAAAGTGGTAGGCCACGGTGTTGATCGCCGGCTCGATCAGCGCCACCGCGCCGCCCAGCACCCAGCTACCGGTGATCACGTAGGCCACGCTGAAGGCCACGGTAAAGTGCAACACAGCGAACGTCATTGTTTTGGTCATGATCGCCTCCCGACCCTCTGAACATCATGGTGGCGAGGGAATTCCCGCCCTTTACAACCATAATAATGATTCCCATTTATAAATAAACTTGATTTGCCATATCGCCCTGATAGCCCTGAACTAACAACCAGGAAATGCCGGCCAGTGTAAACATGGCGCATTTTTACACTTTTTTTGCGCCCTCGCATGACGCTATTTGGGGAGAACTTGTCTATACTGAACTCGCCGGCCGTCCGTCGAGAGGGTGGGCATATCCATCACGTCTAAGGCATCCAAGAAGTGCCGTTCAAACGCAAAGGGCTGGTTTTCATGTCGCAATCCGAACCCCAGATAGCCACAGGCTGCAGTCGCTGTCGGGATCTCCCCTCACTCCCCTTCGAGTTCACCATGGCGTTTCAGCCGATTGTGGATATTGAAAAGCGCGAAGTGTTCGCCTACGAAGCTCTGGTGCGCGGCACTCAGGGCGAAGGCGCCTTCCAGATTCTCCAGCAAGTCACCGATGACAATCGCTACCAGTTTGATCAATCCTGCCGAACCAAAGCCATTGAGCTAGCAGCCAAGCTGGGTATGACCACGTTTCTGAGCATCAACTTTCTGCCCAACGCCGTCTACGAACCCAAAAGCTGTATTCGCGCCACCCTCGTGGCGGCGGATAAGTATGATTTTCCGAGCAACCGCATCATCTTTGAGGTCAACGAATCCGAGCCCGTGGGCGATCCTGGTCACCTGGAGGGTATTTTCGAGGAATATAATGCCCAAGGCTTCACCACCGCCATTGACGATTTTGGCGCTGGTCATGCCGGGCTCAACCTGCTGGCGGACTTTCAGCCCGGGATCATCAAACTCGATATGGCCCTGATCCGGCATATCGATACCAACCGGATTCGCCAGTCTATCGTCCAGGGCGTAGTGAATACCTGCCGAGAGCTGGGCGTGGAGGTTATCGCCGAGGGCGTGGAAACCGCTGGAGAGCTGACCACATTGCGCTCTATGGGCGTTCACCTGATCCAGGGTTACCTGCTGGCCAAGCCCGAGGTGGAAGCCCTGCCAGATGTGGATTACAGCGCGCTCTGAATCAATCATAGGCGCGGCCCCAACGACCGCCCTCAATGACAATGGCATAAATTACTTTTATTTATTGGATAAGCCGGTTTACGAACGCTATGTTTTAAGCTTAAGGTCAAGAAAACGCGCGGATCAGTGACGTACCGCCTCCCTGTTTTTAAAACTGCAGGAGAATGATGGATTATGGCGAACACCACCTCAGCCCCGGAAGCAGCAGAGCAAACCCCACCCAGTACCGAGAAACACACCGCCGCCGAGCAGTTTTTCATTGAACTGGCGGCCGAAGCAGACATCCGCATCAACGGTGATCGTCCTTGGGACATTCGGGTATACGATCCCTCGTTCCTGTCCCGCGCACTGTCCTCTGGCGCTCCCCTGGCCTTTGCCGAAGCCTACATGCAGGGCCATTGGGACTGCGATCGCATCGATGAGATGATGACCCGCGTGCTGCACGCCCACCTGGAGCGTCGGCTGAAAAAGTTCGGAACGCTTCAACTACTGAAGGCGTACCTGAGCGCCGCGGTGATCAACAAGCAGGACCCCAATCGTGCCTTCAAGGTCGGCGAGGTTCACTACGATATCGGTAACGACCTGTATCGGCGTATGCTCGACTCCCGCATGATCTACAGTTGTGCGTACTGGGCGGACGCCGACAACCTGGAAGAAGCGCAGTACCAGAAGTTGGACATGATCTGCCGCAAGCTGGAACTGAAACCGGGCATGACCCTGCTGGATATCGGTTGCGGCTGGGGCGGACTGGCCGAGTTCGCCGCGCGCCACTACGGTGCCAAGGTCACGGGCATCACAATTTCCAAAGAGCAGCAGCGACTGGCCCAGGAACACTGCGCCGGGCTACCGGTGGAGATCCGCCTGGTGGATTACCGGGCCCTGGAAGGTCAGTTTGACCGCATCGTCTCGGTCGGCATGTTCGAGCATGTAGGGCACAAAAATTACCGCACCTACTTTGATACGGTCAGCCGCCTCCTCGCCGATGACGGCCTGTTTCTACTGCACACCATCGGAACGGACCGGCAGCAAAATGGCGTCGATCCGTTTATTGAAAAGTATATTTTTCCCAACGGCGAAATCCCCTGTCGCAAGCTGATCAACGACACCAGTCTGGGGCTGCTGCGTCTGGAAGATTGGCACAACTTCGGGCCGGATTACGACCGCACACTGATGGCCTGGTGGCACAACTTTGACGCCGCCTGGCCGGAGCTGAAAGACAAGTACGATCAGGGGCATTTTTACCGCATGTGGAAGTACTACCTCCTGAGTTGCGCGG
>NZ_DFTP01000099.1:0-5358 GCF_002381585.1 Marinimicrobium sp. UBA4209 | reverse complement strand
CTGGACGCCATCCTCTGGCTGGAAGACTGGCTGCGCAACTACCCCGGCACCCTGCTGCTGATCTCCCACGACCGCGACTTCCTGGATGCGGTAGTTGAGCACATCGTGCACTTTGAAAACCGTACACTGCACCTGTACCGCGGCGGTTTCAGCCAGTTCGAGCGCACCCGGGCAGAGCGCCTGGCACAGCAGCAGTCAGCCTTCGAGAAGCAGCAGGCCGAGCGCGAGCACATGCAGAGCTACATTGCCCGCTTTCGAGCCAAGGCCAGCAAGGCCAAGCAGGCACAAAGCCGCCTGAAGGCGCTTGAGCGGATGGAAGAACTGAGTCCGGCGCACATCGACCCGCCCTTCTCGTTCAGCTTCCGTGAGGCCAGTAACCAGTCAACCCCGCTGCTCGACCTGCATCAGGGCACCCTTGGCTACGATGGAACGGCGATTCTCGAGCAGGTCAAACTGCAGCTCGCACCGGGCGCGCGTATCGGCCTGCTGGGGCCCAACGGCGCCGGCAAGTCCACCACTATTGGGATTCTCTGTTCACTGGTCCGCAAGACCGGCGGCGAGGTGGAAATTTTTGGCCATAATATTGATACCCACTTCTCCCGGGCCAAAAAAGAAGTGGGCATCGTGCCCCAGGAATTCAATTTCAGCCAGTTTGAAAAAGTTCAGGATATCGTGCTGCAACAGGGCGGCTTTTACGGCCTGCCCCGGTCGGTCGCCATGGTGCAGACGGAAAAGTACCTGAAGAAACTCGGCCTGTGGGACAAGCGCAATACCCCCGCCCGCATGCTCTCCGGCGGCATGAAGCGCCGGTTGATGATTGCCCGGGCGCTGGTGCACGAGCCCAAGCTGCTGATTCTCGACGAGCCCACCGCCGGGGTGGATATCGAGCTGCGCCGTTCCATGTGGGAGTTCCTGCGGGAAATCAACGCTCAGGGCACCACCATCATCCTGACCACCCACTACTTGGAAGAGGCGGAAAGCCTGTGCCGCCATGTGGCCATTATCGATCAGGGCAAAATCGTCAAGAACACCACCATTCGCAGCCTGTTGAAAGAGCTCAACCGCGAGGTGTTCATTTTCGATTGCGCCAATTCGGTATGGGAAGCGCCACATATCGAGGGCTTCGAAACCCGGCTGCTGGATGAGCACAGCTTTGAGGTGGATCTGGAAAAAGGTCAGTCGTTGAACCGGGTGTTTGACGCGCTGACCGCCCAGGGGCTCGATATTGTCAGTATGCGCAACAAGGCCAACCGCCTGGAGGAACTCTTCGTCGCCATGACCGGCAATGGGGAGCCGGCGGAGTCCGTCACTGAAGAAACCGAAGAGAACACAGCCAGCGAACCAGCGACCGGAGGTGATCGTCGTGGAGTTTAAAGAACAATGGATCGCGTTTACCACCATTCTGCGTAAGGAAATCAAACGCTTCACCCGCATCTGGGTTCAGACCCTGTTGCCCCCGGCCATCACCATGGCACTGTACTTTGTGATTTTCGGCAAGCTGATTGGCAGCCGTATCGGTGAGATGGGTGGCTTCGACTACATCCAGTTTGTGGTGCCCGGACTGATCATGATGGCGGTGCTGACCAACTCTTACTCGAATGTCAGCTCGTCTTTTTTCAGTGCCAAGTTTCAGCGCAGTATTGAAGAGGTGCTGGTCTCGCCCACACCGAACTACGTCATTCTGTTGGGCTATGTGCTCGGTGGCGTGGCCCGTGGGTTGGCGATCGGGGTCATGGTGACCATCCTGTCACTGTTTTTTACCGACCTGCCGATCTACAGCTGGGTCATCACCGTGTCCATCGTGGTGCTCACGGCGGTGCTGTTCGCCCTGGCCGGTTTCATCAATGCGGTGTTCGCCAACACCTTTGATGATATCTCCATCGTGCCGACCTTTGTGCTGACGCCGCTGACCTATCTGGGCGGGGTCTTTTTCTCGATCGATCTGCTCTCGGACTTCTGGCAGGGCGTGGCCCAGCTGAACCCGATTCTGTATATGGTCAACGCCTTCCGCTATGGCATGTTGGGCGTGTCGGACGTCAATATTGGCGTGGCGTTCAGTGGCCTGGTGGTGTGCGTCATGGTGCTGTTTGCCATTGGCATGCACCTGCTTAAAACCGGCAAGCGTCTGCGCGCGTAACTTTTCAGGGTAGGGGCGTTATGAGTGAGCACACATCCAACAGTCATGGACCGCTCGGGCAGCAGACAGCCTACGCATCGAGTTATGACCCCGGGTTGTTGTTTCCCATCGCCCGGGCCGAGACTCGGGCGTCCCTGGGGTTGAGTGAGTCGGCGCTGCCGTTTTACGGCACCGACCTCTGGACCGGCTATGAAGTCTCCTGGCTGGATGAGCGCGGCAAGCCCATCGTCGCCATCGCGCAATTTCGATTGCCGTGCACCAGTCCGAACCTGATTGAGTCCAAATCATTCAAGCTGTATCTGAACTCCTACAATCAAAGCCGCTTTGTCGGACAGGAGCAGGTGCGGGCGCAGATGATCCAGGACTTGAGCGCGGCCGCCGGTGCAGACGTCAGCGTTCAGCTTGAGCCGGTGGCGGACGCTCAACTGCCGATTGCCGAGGCGGGCGGGGAGTGTATCGACGCGCTGCCGGTTACCATCGAGCACTACCACCCGGCGCCCGAGTTGCTTGCCACTGGGGAGGAGTTGGTTGAAGAGCGGCTGCACAGTCATCTGTTGAAGAGCAATTGCCCGGTAACCGGTCAACCGGATTGGGCCACGGTGGAAATTCATTATCGCGGATCAAAAATCGAACGAGAGGGTTTGCTGAAGTACGTGGTATCGTTTCGTGAACATCAGGACTTTCACGAGCACTGCGTTGAGCGGATGTTTGTCGATCTGCAAGCGCGCTGTCAGCCGGAGTTTCTGACGGTTTTCGCGCGCTACACGCGTCGCGGCGGGTTGGATATCAACCCCTGGCGCAGCTCAGCGCAGGGGTCGGCGCCCGATTTTGAGCGTCTGGTGCGACAGTAGGCTGGTGGTGCTCCGGCGGGACCGGGCCCGCCGGAGCAAGGTTATACGATGACTTTATCCTTGAGCTTTTCGGCGGCGGTCTGCAACGCCTTGATCACCTTGGCTTTCTCGTAATTGCGCACCTTCTCCAGATCCAGGTACATGGAGAAGCCTTCGGCGCGATCCTCAAAGAAACTCTGATTTTTACCCAGGTCCTTACGGAACCCGGCCACCTGGTACACCTTCACCGGCTGGCTGAACCCCTTCACCGTGATTTCGCCCTTGTCCTGACACATGACGGCGTCTTTGACCAGCGACCAGGTCTCGTGGGAAATCAGAATTTCATCGGGCTGGGCTGCGGACTCCAGGCGGCTGGCCAGGTTCACGTGAGTGCCCAGCACGGTGTAGTCCAGATGGCTTGAGGTACCGAAGGTACCCACCGTGCAATAGCCGGTGTTCATGCCCATCCGGATCTGCAGGGGCTTTTTGATGCCCTGGTTGTACCACTCCTGCTGCAGGGACTTCATGCGCTTTTTCATGGCGATGGCCATGGACACACAATTCATGCAGTCCTGTTTGACGCCCTTGCTGTTGCTATCACCAAACATGACCATAATGCCGTCACCCATAAACTTGTCGATGGTGCCGCCAAAGTGGGTGATGATTTTCGACATCTCGGTCAGGTAGTGATTGAGCAGCTCCGTAAGCGCCTCGGCTTCCATTTCTTCGGACAGTTGGCTGAAGTTCTTGATGTCCGAGAAGAACACGGTAATGCGCTTGCGCTCCGCCTGTAGCATATGATCCTTGCCCTGATTGATCGCCCGCCACACCGGAGGCGGCAGGTATCGGGACAGTTTATACGAGCGGATCTTGTGCCATTTCTGCTCATTCTCCAGTTTCATCTGGTTCATGATCAGGCGGCGCATTCTCTGATGCATATACAGGGCGTACACCAGAAAGTAGGTGATGATACCGATCAGGCTCGCCGCGCTGATTTCAATGCTGCTACTGAACACCCATTGCGGTTTGTGTACCAGGAAACTGAGCAGGATACCGACGGCAAAGGCCACGTTATCTTCACCCCAGCGCCTCAGTCCGCCGGTGAGAAGGGCGTTGAACTGGATCATGGTCAGAAACAGCGCCAGCGGCAGCAGGCTGAAGTTGGTCAGGCTGAGGACCAGCCCGATCAGCGCCGCATCGGCCCAGGACAAATAGCGGGTTACGCGGCTGAGTTTTTCGCGATCCAGCGTGTGGGTGAAGTGGTAGGTCAGGTAGGTGTACAGCAGCAGAAAAACAATGGTGCCAATATACACGGGCTGGATGGCCGACCATTCAATGTAGGACGCCAGGGTGCCGGCGGCGGCAAAGCAGATCAGTGATCGAAAATAGTATTGGTGAAGCGGCGATTCCGCTTGAGCCTCTTCGGGCTTTTTGTGCGCTGAGTTCTTAGTCATTGTTATCGGGAAACCTTGTATGCTGTCCTGCTCGACGCAATACGCTCGCTAAATAGCGTCTCTGGGGAGCGTGAGGGCGCCGGATGGTTTTCAATCGGCAAGGTCGGTCCTGGAGTCGCGTGTCACTCCCTGAGGGTCCTATTAGACGTTTTTTTACGCGAAAAGTCCACGAACAGCGGTTAACCGCGCCTAAATGGCGCTTAAATCAACCGATGAAGTCGTGTTATCATTCCCGCCCCATTGATTCGACCACAGGCTCCTATGCACGCACTAGACGTATTGCACCAACGGGTTTCCTCGCCCAAATTGACCGAACCGGCGCCCACCGATGTACAGCGCGACGCCATCTACCGCGCCGCCCTGCGCGCCGCCGATCACGGCCTGATGCAGCCCTGGCGCTTTCTGGTAATTGAAGATGAAGGGCTGGATCGACTGGGAGACCTGTTCGTGCAGGCGATGCTCAAGGACACGCCCGACACCCCGGAACCCGATCAACAATCCCTGCGCGCCAAACCACGCCGCGCGCCGTTGATTCTGGTCGCCATTGCCGCCTGCCGGCAGAACCCCAAGGTGCCGCACGTCGAGCAACTGATCTCGGCCGGCGCCGCCGTACAGAACATGCTCAATGCCGCCTTCGCCCAGGGGGTAGGGGCCTTCTGGCGGACCGGGGCCATGACCTACCATCCGGTGGTGAAAGAAGGGCTGGGTGTCGGCGAGCTGGAGCAGATCGTGGGCTTCCTCTACCTGGGAACCCCCGCCAAACCGCCCCAGCCTCCCAAGTCAGTGAATCCAGAGACATTTTTTCACCCCTGGCCGGGCCAATAGCGTTGCGTTTAGTACGCCACTTGTGTACATTACGCACCCTCTGAACGGCAGGTCGTTCAAAGAGTTTTACGGTGAGGTGGCCGAGTGGCTGAAGGCGCACGCCTGGAAAGTG
>NZ_DFTP01000014.1:40790-41070 GCF_002381585.1 Marinimicrobium sp. UBA4209 | reverse complement strand
CTGGGCTCGGCGCCGCGGTCGCGCCAGAGATCCAGCACCGCCAGGCTCATCAACCCGAGACGTCCGGCGGGCAGCGCCGTCCACGCCTTCAGCGTGTCGGTCAGATCGTCCGCGTCCTCAACGAGAAAACGTTTGGCCAGCAAGTACTCGGGCGTGCGTTCGGGGCTTTCAAAGTTTTCCAGAAAGCGACCCGGTACGGTAATGTCCGGATCATTCAACGCTTGCCAGTATTGAGCGTCGTTATTCAGCGCCGCGAGACTGAACGCCTGAGCGCTCCACT
>NZ_DFTP01000014.1:40254-40631 GCF_002381585.1 Marinimicrobium sp. UBA4209 | reverse complement strand
TGTACCGCATTTTTGCGGGTGGCGCCGGACGGGTGGCGCAAGGCGTTACGTACGGCCGTGTCCGACGCCTCGTCGGTGACGGTAAACGCACCCAGGCCGTGTAGCGTCCAGATGGCATGAATCGAAGCCACGTCCAGACCCAGCGAATCACGATCCGGGTTGCCGGTCAGTATGGCCCGCAGTGCCGGGATGGCATCGGTACGCTCTTCGGTGACCAACAGGCGTTGGGCGGTCATGCGCCAGAACATGTTGTCGTTGGACAGGGTATCCACCAATGTTTCAGTGTCGGCATCTCTCAGATCCAGCGGCTCATACTCGGGGGCGTCTTTGGCCACCAGCCGGTAGATCCGACCCCGCTCCCGGTCCCGCAGCGGGTT
>NZ_DFTP01000014.1:25304-40163 GCF_002381585.1 Marinimicrobium sp. UBA4209 | reverse complement strand
ACGTGGGCATTGCCCTTACCTTCTTCGGCATCAAAACCGGCGGATTCTTTGGAGGGAATCGGGTTGTGCTGGATGATGAAGTTGTACCAGTCGGCCACCCACAAGTGGCCGTCGGGGCCCACGTCCATCTGCACCGGCGAGAGCCACTCATCGGTACTGCTCAGAATCGAACCACGGTTTTTGGCTTTGTACCCGACGCTATCGGGTTGCGCGTCGATAAAAAACTGACCGAGCAGGTGCGCGGTGGGTTCGCCCATAAAGGCGCCGCGGTTCCAGAACTTTTCCGGGAAGGTTCNNCGCCGTGTAGAGGCTCAGCCCGGAACCGGCAGTGTAACGGCCGTGGAAGTCCACTTGAAGGAAGTTATAGGTAGACGGGAAAATGTTGGGAAAGTCATAAGCCAATGCGGCCAACCCGGGAACCACGTCTTCATCTTTACCGTAAACGTAGCTGCGCCACAACGGCACGTGGAAAACCGGCGCATTATTGGCAGTGGAGCCGAACACTTCGAAGTCTTCACTGAACGACAGACCCCAGGTGTTGTTATTGAACTGGCCGATCGGCTCGATATCGGTGCCATCCAGATTCATCCGGTAGACGCCATTCTGGAAGGACTCACCGTTTTCATCTTCCGGCGCTTCAGAGTAGCCCACTGCGCCCCAAAGGCGATTGTCGTGGCCGTATTTCAGGTTCGATGGTCCGGCGTGAGTGTCCCGGGTGCCCCATCCGGTATTGAGGACTTCGCGGACATCGGCCTTGCCATCGCCGTCGGTGTCTTTCAGAAACAGGAAGTCCGGCGCCTGGGATACCACAAAACCGCCGTTGAGCGGGGTAATACTGGTGGGCACGCTCAGCTCGTCGGCAAACACTTCGCAGCCATTGGCCCGGCCGTCGCCGTCGGTATCGACACACATACTGATGCGGTCATTGCCTCGGCCGTTTTCCGCCTGATTGTTGGGGTAGTCGACGGACTCCAGCACGAACAGGCGACCCTGCTCATCCCAGGTAAAGGCGATGGGGTTGACGATATCCGGCTCACTGACAAACAACTGCAATTCAAAGCCTTCCGGCACCATGGTCAGGGCCATGGAGTCTTCCACGCTCAACGCTTTCTGGAATTTGGGGGCTGGCTCAATACGACGGTAGTTGGGAATGGTACCCGCTTCTTCATAGGCGGCTTCGGGCAAGGTTTCTACCAGCGCGCGGTTGGCTTCACGCTTCTCCTCGCCCACGGCCCAGAGGATGCCGCGAATCAGCAGGTCGTGAAATTCAGGCTGACCCCAGGTGCGTTCGTCGTGACCATAGGCGGTGTAGAACACCCGGCCTTCACCCTGCTCACGGGTCCAGGTCCAGGGCTCTTCCTCGCGCTGCATCAGCACGGTGCGGTTTTCTTCGTTGTGATCGGCGTGAACGTAGGTTTCATCCCAGGTTTCAAAGGTCTGGAAACCTTTCATGATCGGATGGTTTTCCTGACCCGGTGCAATGGTCGCGGTGAATTCACCGGCACCGTGACTCTTGAAGCGTCCACCGACCAGATCGACAAAGGCGTCGGAATGGCCGAAGCAGGCGCTGGCACTGTGGACGGGCAGGAACGCACCGCCCTCTTCCACGAAGCTCAGCAGTGCCGCTTCCCGCTCGGGGGACAGTTCGTTGTAGTTGGCGTACAACATGACCGCATCCACATCGGCCAGCCCTTCATCGCTCAACCGATCCAGATCTTCCACGTATTCCATGAAGATCTTTTCACGGCCCAGAGACTGATTGAACAGGGGCGCGTTGCGGTAGGACATGTGAATGCCATCGCCTTCGCGGTGGCCATGGCCAATGAACAAAAGATTGATCACGCCGTCTTGCGACGCCTCAGTATTGCTGGCGACCGATGCATCTCGATCGCCGCTTGAGCAGCCGATGGCCGGCAGCAACAACGCCGACAGGATGACCGTGCCCAGCCGGGACCGCCACGCGGCCCATTGTCGTTCTAATTTATTCATATTAATACCGCTATTTCACAAGTGTTGGTATCAGGCTGCCCGGCGCTTGACCGCCGCCGGGCTAGCCGGTCTCTATGGATTATTGTTTTTCTGGGTTCTCGATGCGGCGCTACTCCACCTCAAGCGCAAACGCCGGCATGGTCTTCACTTCGCCACCGGCCATTGCGGATTCGTGGGCCAGAATACCCACACAGGTAATATTGGCGGACTCCACCACGTTCGGGTATGCGTTATAGCCTTCGAGCACGGCGCGAATAAAGTTGTGCACCAGGTGCGGGTGAGAACCACCGTGCCCCCCACCCTGGGTGAAGCTCAGGTGTTCGTGCTCTTCATCGTACACGCCCTGGCCGGTGAAGGACTGAATTTCTTCCGGCAACAGGTGAGCGTAATCCGGCACCTTGACGCGCTCGGGCACTTCCGGCTCGGGCTTGCCCCGGGTGTGCATGACCGGGTCTTCGCCTTCAATCAGTGGCCACTCATAGGATTTCTCTGAACCGTACACATCGAAGCTCTCGCGATACTGGCGGGCGGTGTCGTACAGCGAGCGATAGATGCGGGCGCCCACGTCCGAGTCCTGCATCTGGATGTGGCAGGATTCGATGGCGAAGGGCGAGCCGTAAATGCCGGCAAACTCGTCACGGATTTTACCGGATCCGATGCACTGTACCTGGCTGGCCAGCTTGCGCTGCAAACCAAGCACCGGACCGACGCAATGGGTGGCGTAGTGCATGGGCGGCATACCTTCCCAATAGCTGGGCCAACCGTCCATATCCTGCTGGTGACTTGCCTGCAGGAACTGAATGCGACCCAAGTCGCCCCGGTCGTACATTTCCTTCACAAACAGATACTCGCGGCTGTAAACCACGGTTTCCATCATCATGTAAACCTTGCCACTGGCTTTGGTGGCTTTCACGATGCGCTCACAATCCTCTACGCTGGTGGCCATCGGAACCGTACAGGCCACGTGCTTGCCCGCTTCCAGGGCCATGATGCTGTGCTTGGCGTGATCGCCAATCGGGGTGTTGATGTGCACCGCGTCCACATTGGGGTCGGCCAGCATGTCTTCATAGGTGGTGTAGCGTCCGCCGGCGGGCACATCGAACTTGTCCGCCAGCTCGTTGAGGCTCGCTTCATTGCGCTGGCACAGGGCCACGACTTCGGCATTCGGGTGCGCCTGATAAATGGGGATGAACTCGGCACCAAAGCCCAGTCCGACCAGTCCTACTTTCAGCTTGCTCATAATCACTCTCCTGTCTAATGCTGTTACTCAGAATGTCGTTGCAAATTCGTCATGCGCCGAGTGGTTTCAACCTGAACCTTCAGGTGCGCTTCGCTTACCTGACCTACGCGGCGCGGATTGCTCGTTCTCTTTAACGTAGCGTCAGGTCATCAGAATCAGATGTGTGCCCACCAGTCGCGCAGGAAGGCGATCCCCCGGCGGGCGAATTCGTCCTGGCTGGGAGCAAAGCGGCGCCAGATGCATACCGCCTCGGCGAGACTGGACGCGTCCGGTGAAAAGCTCTCGATCGACAGCTTGCCGTCATAGCCCACGCTGCGCAGCCCCTCGCGCAGCCCGGCCCAGTCGCTGTTGCCCTCGCCGGGAACACCCCGGTGACTGTCGGACACCTGCACATGCACCAACTGGTCACCGCACTGACGGACCGCGTCGCGGAAATCGGTTTCTTCGATATTCATATGAAAGCTGTCCAGGGCGATGCCCAGATGCGGGCTGTGCACATCGGCCAGCATGCGCTGGGCGTCGGCCACAGTGCAGACCATATCGGTCTCGAACCGGTTGAGCGGCTCAAGGCCCAGCCGGACGCCGTGTTCACCGGCGGTGCGGGACAATTCTGTGAGGCTGGCGACGGACCGCTCCCACTCCGCCTGACGCAGCGCCTCGGTCGACAATCTTGGCTTGGCAACCGGGGCGTACAGGGGGCCGACCAGTACCTCCGATTCCAGGCCCTCGGCCAGTTTCAGGCAGGAACCGAAGTAATCGAGGGCTTTTCGCCGAATGGCCGGGTCTTCGGCGCTCAGGTCGCGCTCGCCCACCACCGCCGTACAGACCACCGCATCGAGGCCCAGATCACGCAGCACGGGCCGAAGTTCATCCACCGCATAGTGCTCGGGGTCTTCAACCGGAAACTCGACAAAGTCGAAGCCCAGACCGGCGATCTTCTCCAGAAGCTCCACCTGATCACTGGTAAAGGGCGATGTCCAAAGCCAGGTGCTGGCGCCAAATTGCATAGCGGTACTCCCCATTCATTAGATTTATTACTGGGACTCATGCTAGCGCTATTGAACAGCCGCGGCTTGTACCTTGTCGTAAAAAAATTGTATTATTTCGACATGAAAGAACTTGACCCCTGGCTTGCTCAGCTCGACCCCCGATACTCCGCAGGGCGGATTTTCGAGTTTATGCCCAGCGTGCTCTACTTCGTCAAAGACCGCGAAGGGCACATCATGACGGGCAACCAAGCCTTTGCCGAACGCTGCGGCTGCGCTTCCGCCGACGAGCTGTACGGTCGCCGGGATGACACTCTGTTTCCGCTGTATATGGTGGAAAAATTTCGGCGGGATGATGCGACCGTTTTTGCGACCGCCGAGCCGCTGCACGATCTGATTGAGCTTTTCCCGACCCGTGAGGGCCTACCGGAGTGGTGCGTCACCCACAAGGTGCCGCTGTTTGACCGTGAAGGCGGTGTGGTCGGGCTGTGCGGTATCGTGCAAAGCTACGAGCGCATGCACGATCACCCCGAGCTGCCGGTTTTTAAAGTGGTGGAACACATCCGCTCTCACTACGCCCAGCGCTTGAACATCCCCGAGATTGCCGAACAGTTCGGCTTCTCCCAGCGCCAGCTGGAGCGCCGCTTTATGGAGACCTTTGGGGCGAGCCCGCGGGAGTATATTATCCGACTGCGGATCCTGATCGCCTGCGAGCACCTGCGCACGAGCAAGGCCCCCATTTCCGATGTGGCGCTGGACTGCGGGTTTTACGATCACAGCAGCTTCATTCGCCACTTCAAACGGATGCTGGGCGCGACGCCGCTGGCTTATCGCAAGCACCACAATGGATCCGCCGCACTGTAATACGCGCACCGGATAGATACCGGATTTTTTATAGCGAATCAGTGGTTCAAACCTCGGGAATATTTCCAATTCGTCTTTGCTGGCGTAATAACCGCGAACTAGGCTTACAGTGAAAGTGGGAATGATTCTACTTTCTCATGGATCAAGGAGATCAAGCCTATGCGCGCTTCCCATGTCTATGCCCCACCCATGGCCCTGGTGACCACCTTCGGCCTGCTGTTACTGATGTACTCTCTGATCAACACCGACTTTGAACTGCCGGTAGTGACCGACCCACCAAAAATCGAACCGGTGGTCATGGCCAAGCCGGAGCCCATTGAAACCATCATCGAAGCACCCACCCGACCAGAGCCTCCCGCACTGGCGCCGGAGCCGATCGCCGAGCCGGTCGTGGAGACGCAGGTAACCTCGGTCACCGAGGTCAGCGTGGCGTTACCCTCGCTGTCTCGCACTGAAGCCCTGACGGTGTCCACCGGTGGTGATCTGATGGCCATCGTCAAGGTAGCACCACAGTATCCACGTCTGGCGGCAACTCGCGGTATCGAGGGGTTCGTGACCGTGGAATATACGGTCACCGCCACGGGAAGAACGGCCGATGTGGTGATTGTGGAAGCGGTCACCACCGAGGGCCAGACCACATCGGTATTTGATCGGGCGGCCATTGCTGCGGCGGAGCAGTTCAAGTATCAGCCACGAGTACAGGACGGTGTGGCGGTGGACGTACACGGTGTGCGTAACCGGTTTGTGTTTGAGCTCGATTGAGCGCCCGTTCTACGTTGCGAGCGGCATCACATAGGTGCCGCTCGCAACGATAGCCGCAACGGTTTATGGTCTAATTGCACCTCCTTGACGTAGTCAAGTGAGCCACTCGCTCACCGATTGGAGGCCGCTTGTCAGACCCGGTATCGAACACTCAACTTGCCACTCGCTTTCCCGGCCTGGATCGCCCCTTGGCGATCGTGGACATTGAAACCACCGGCGGCAGTGTGACCCGCGACCGCATTACCGAGATCGGTATCGTCGAGGTGGACAAAGACGGTGTGCGTGAGTGGAGCACCCTCATCAACCCGGGCATTGCCATCCCGTCGACCATTCAACGCTTTACCGGGATCACCGATGCGATGGTGGCCGACGCGCCGCGCTTTGAGCAGGTGGCGAAGGCCATATTTCAGCGCCTGGAAGGAAAGGTGTTTGTGGCGCACAACGTCCGCTTTGATTACGGCTTCCTGCACAATGCCTTTGCTTCGCTGGGCTTTCCGCTCTCGCTGGAGCTGCTCTGTACCGTTAAACTGTCCCGGGCACTGTATCCGGAACATCGTCGTCACAGTCTCGAGACAATCATCCAGCGCTTCGGGATTGAAACCGATGCCCGTCACCGCGCCCTGGCGGATGCCCGGGCGACCTATACATTTCTGTGCCGAGCCGCGACCGACCGATCACCCGAATCGTTTATGCAGGCCGTTCAGGTGCAGACGCGACGGCCCAGCATGCCACCTGGGCTGGACCCTACCTGCCTGGACCGGTTACCCAATGGACCCGGGGTGTATTACTTTTATGGCGAGAACAACAGCCTGCTGTATGTCGGCAAAAGCGTGGATGTACGCAAGCGGGTGATGTCCCACTTCACCGCCGATCGCACCTCGGCCCGCGGCATGGCGATGTGTCAGCAGGTTCGGGATATTCAGGTGCAGCCCACCACAGGGGAATTGAGCGCGCTGTTGCTCGAAGCCAAGGAGATCAAGACCCGGCAGCCGCTGTTCAATCGTCGGCTGCGCAGAGTCAGCACGCTGTACACACTGCAGTTGCGTGAGGACGCTGAAGGCGTACTGCGACCGGAGATCATCGAGGCACCGTCGGCCGCCCGTGATCGGCGTATGTACGGCCTGTTTCCGTCGAAAAAGAAAGCGCGCAACGCGCTGATTGATACCGGCAAACAATTCGGCTTATGCGATCACGTCATCATCACACCCGCGCCGCTGAATGGCTCCTGCATGGGACGTCAACTGAAACACTGCAAGGGGCTGTGCACCGGGGACTGGTCAGCGGCGCAGCACAATGTGAGCCTGATGGACGCGCTCGGCAGCCTCGCGCTGAAAGCCTGGCCCTACCCTGGACCCGCGGCGCTGATTGAATACCAGAATCCGGACGATGAAGTGTCACCCTACACGCTTTTCCTGCTGGATAACTGGTGTGTTCTGGCAACGCTGACGGGACATGGCGAGCCGGATTGGGAGACGCTCGTGGGGACGCCCACCGACATCGGTTTGCTGGATAAAGACATCTACCGCTATCTGCTCAAGGTTGTCTTCAAGCCACCTCGTGAAGTTCAGCTGATGAGACTGTGAAACACTGGTCCGAAACTACCGCAGGATGTCAGTGAGTATCCGAGGTCTCAAATCCACCCAGGCTCACCACCACACGGTTACGACCCTCTTGCTTGGCTTTGTACAGTGCTTGATCCGCCTGTTTCAGCAAGTGATCGATCGATTCGCTCGGATGCCCGTAATAGGCTCCAAGACTCAGCGTTATCGCAACCCCGGTGGCTTTACTTTCTACCTCCGTGGTACGGCGAATGCGCTCGGCCAGCTCTTCCAGCGTCGGTGGGTCGCAGGGCGAGAGCAACACCAGGAACTCGTCGCCGCCCCAGCGGCCGACGACGTCGTACGGACGGACCGACGCCTTCAACCAGGTAGCGACGCGACGCAACACGTCATCCCCTAGCTGATGACCACGCTCATCGTTGATGATTTTAAAGTGATCAATGTCCAGCCAGATCAGACCATATCGATTGCCCTCGCGCTCGGCTCGGCTGATCACTTCCAGCAGCGCTTCATCCAACCCTCGCCGGTTCTTCAACCCTGTCAATGCGTCAACGCGAGCCTGGCGATGCAATTGCTCGGTGCGCTGGGCAACGGTCGCTTCAAGCTCGCCGGTATAGCGTCTTACCCGATCGGTCATCTTTTCGAAGTGGTCGGCCAGGCGACCGACTTCATTGTCCGGTTTGGGCAGGTAAGGTAACTCAAAACGCCCTTCCCGCACTTGTTCAACGGCGTTTTCCAGGCTGGCAATTGGGCGTAAAACCCGGGACTGAATGATGTAGTGAAACAGCCCCAGTGCCACCACCAGGGTGACCAGGAATACCGCGATCAGCGGCCACAGGTAATGGCCCGGTACGAGGGTGTTCAAATCCAACAGGGTAATTTCAAACCACCCGATCGTCGGTAAAAAGGCGACGCCGGCAAGGTGTTCGGCGCCGTTGATGCGAACAAAACCACTTTCCACCGCGCCGGCGGTGTCCGGGCGCTTCTTGAGCATCTCCAACATGCCGAGAATACGCTGCTTGTCCTGGGGGGAATCGAACAGGCGATCGACCGTGTTTTTCTGTCCTTCCGGTTTGATGATGCTGGCAAAATCGATGTAATTGCGGTCCCGGTAAAGCTGAATGGCGCCGTTGTAGTCGACAAACAGGGTGGTAATTCCGTCTTGGCCAATGTCGACGATGTCCTGCAGGAAAGCATCGAGGTTAAGCCCGGTTCCCACCATGCCCAGAATATTGCCCTGATCGTCGCGAACCAGTACATCGATCCACAGCTTGGTCACCCCCAGCGCCACATCCGGGTTGACGTTGAGATGGAAGTCCCGCCCCTCCTCAATCAACTGAAAGAACCAGGCATCGTCCGCGCTGTCCGGGTCCAGGACGTAGCGAAACTGGTTCCCCGCGAACTCATTATTGGCATTGTTGTAGTAGTAGTGACGATTCTCCAGCAGCGCCAGAAAATAATTGTGGTCACTCAGATTGGTCCGGTAGGTTTCCAGCTCCTCGAGCGCCTGCTCTTGGAGTGACGGGTCCTCGGGGTTCTGCGCCCATTGGATAATGGCCTGGGAGCTGGCCATCTGTTTAGCCAGGCCAATTTCCCGCTCCAGGGAGCTGAGCAACCGAGCACTGTCATAGCGAACCTGGATCTCGGCGACCTGCTGACCCCAACGCTCCACAATGTCGTTGGACAGTGCCCGGTACCCCAACCAGGAACCCAGCGCGGCGAATACCATCAACGCCGTCGCCAGGCCCATAATCTTGCTTTTTAAGCTGAACATGTCGAATCCTTGCATTACCAAAAGGTAATATAGACCGGATACCCCCTATTTGGCCAGAATTCATACGCCATCCCATGGCTTATGCTCAGCAATACTCAGCCCTTGAAACGGTAGGCCTGACCCCGCTGGGTCTGTGTTTCCAGCAGTTGGCTGGGCGCAACGTCCACCGGCTGCACCGCCTCGGGTTGGTGAATGATGGGCGTTTTGATCACCGGGACCTGCAGCAGCGGATTGTCGCTCGGTGCGCCCTCTCGGACCGGCTCCAGCGCGAAGTCACCGGCCGGCGTCAGGTCCGAGTGCACCCGCAAACGCAGGGGGCCACCCAGGGTCGAGCGGACACTCAGTTCGCTGACGTTGCCCTCACGCCAGCTCATATCGATGATAAAGCCACCTCGGGTTACCAGCCCTTTGACGTTACCCTCCGGCCAGGCATCCGGCAGCGCCGGTAACAGGTGAATGGCGCCGTCGTGACTCTGTACCAGCATCTCCGCGATACCCGCGGTCACGCCGAAGTTGCCGTCGATCTGGTACGGCGGGTGGGCCGCAAACATATTGGCGTAGGTGCCGCCGGCCTCAAACTGGGCGCTGTCCTCGGTGACCAGCTTGATCTGATCGGTGAGCAGTTTGTAGGCGCGGTTGCCATCCTGCAGGCGCGCCCAGATACCCACTTTCCAGCCCATGGACCAACCGGTGGACTCATCCCCGCGCATTTCCATGCTGGTGCGCACGGCACTGAACAGCTCCGGGGTGCGGTAGGGCGAGATCTGATTGCTCGGATGCAGGCCGTACAGGTGGGAGACATGGCGATGCTTGTCTTCGGGGCTGTCCCAGTCCTGCAACCATTCCTGCAGCTGCCCATGCTGGCCGATCTGCATGGGAGGCAACCGGTCGCGCAACTGTCTCAGCTCCGCTGCCAACTCCGCATCCTGCCCCAGCACCTCGGCCGCTTCCACAACCAGAGAGAAGAGGTCGAAGACCAACTGGTTGTCCATGGTGACGCCGGCGTCGATGGCGGCCTGCACCCCGTCATCCCGGTGCAGATAATCGTTCTCCGGGGAATTACTGGGCACCAGAACCAGCCAGCCGGTATCCGGATCTTCCGTCAGTACGCTGGCGTAGAAGCGCGCCGCATCGCGCAGAATCGGGTAATGCTCGGCGAGGAAATCCCGATTGCCGGTATGGTGGTAACGGTAGCCAATATGCTGGCTGAGCCAGGCGGCGCCGCCCAACCACTGCCCCCACATATAGGCTCCATCCACCTGACCGGTCAGGCGCCAGATATCGGTGTTGTGGTGCACCATCCAGCCGTCGGCGTCGTACAGTTCCCGCGCGCTTTCCCGACCCGTCACCGCAAGGTCCTTGAGCATGCCGAACAGCGGTTCGTGCAGCTCGGACAGGTTGGTGGACTCCGCCGGCCAGTAGTTCATTTCGGCATTGATATTGAGGGTGTACTTGCTGTCCCAGGGCGGCGTCAGTTGATCATTCCAGATGCCCTGCAGGTTGGCCGGCTGGGTGCCGGGCTGGGAACTGCTGATCAGCAGGTAACGGCCGAACTGGAAGTAGAGCGCCGCCAGATGAGGATCATTCTGCTCACGGAAGTTCGCCAGGCGCTGGTCCGTGGGCTGATCCTCCGCCGGCGCGGGCCCGAGGTCCAGGGAGACGCGATCGAACTGATCCCGATAGGCGGCGATGTGGGCCGAGCGGAGCTCCTCGTAGGAGCGGCGCAGGCCGTCGGCCAGGTGTTGCTCGGCCCGGGCCGTCGGGTCCGCGGACACATCGTCATAGCGGACAAAATTGCTGGCCATGGCGGTGTAGACGGTCACCCGGTCGGCGCCGCGAATTCGCAAGCCCTGGCCGGTACTGTCCAGTGTGCCGCCCTCCAGAATGGGATTGACCAGTGCGGTGAAGCGGATTTTTCCCTCCACGCCTTCGTGATCACCACCCTTGCCTTCCACTCGCAGGCGCTGATTGTCCACGGAAACACTGTGGTCCATGGGGCTGTTGAAGCCCAGATCCAGATCCAGTTTTCCGGTCTCGCTGGCGGTCCAGCGGGTCACGATGACGGGGGCGGACAGAGCGGCGAAGGTTTCCCGCTGGTAGGTCACGCCATCAACCTGGTAGCGCACCTGGGCCAGAGACTGACCGATATCCAGCTCGCGTCGGTAGTCGTCGGCTTGGGCCGGGTGTTGCGGGTCGATTACCAGGTTTCCCACGGTCTGGTAGGGCATGCCGTCGTGGTGGGACTTGATGTGCTCGTCCGCGTAGGCCTGAGCCTCCTCGTGGCGGTTGGCGAGCACCAGTTCCGCGACTTTTTCCAGATGGGGCTTGAGCGAGGGCTTGACGTTATTCTGCGGGCCGCCGGCCCAGACGGTGTCCTCATTCAGTTGCAACACGGCCTGATCCACCCCGCCAAACACCATGGCACCGAGGCGACCGTTACCCAGCGGCAGCGCTTCGGTCCAGGCCTCGGCGGGCCGGTCGTACCAGAAAGTCAGCGGCTGGGCGTCCACCGCCACCGTATCCGGGGAGGTGGTATCGGTGGGCTGACAGGCCGTCAGCAGTGACAGTGAGACAATCCCCAACCCTTGAAGTAAGGTCGGACGATGCAGGACGGACAACAGACGATTGAACATGGCAACTGACTCAGAGGTGGTTTGTTATTGGGGGTAAGGGAAGACTACCGCAAATCACACAATTTTTCATATAGGAATACAGTTTTACTTATAATCTATCAGGCGGCCTTGGCCGCCCGGCGACTTAACCCGGGCGACGCGAACGATTCACTCCACCCGGTAATAATCAAAGGCGGCCCGACCGCCAGTCTGCTCGGTGGCGTAGCTGAACAGGGCGAAGCGGTAGCCCATGAAATGGGGCAAGGTGTATTCCATCGTCAGGGGCTCGCCAATTCGGGTCCACTGCTCCTGATCCAGGCTGTACCAGAAGCTGGCCTGATCGCGTTGGTCCTCGAAGTCGGCCCGGATCTGGAGGTACACGGTGGACTGAGTGAGCGGAATGCGCGCCTGCACCTGTTCCTGCTCGGCGTTGCCGCTCACCATCACCAGCGCGCGACCGCTGTCAGTCTGCTCCACACCGACAAACCCGTAGTTGGCCTGCAGTGCGGCCAGACCAGCCCGGTCACCGGAGCGCAGTTCGGAGACATCCAGAGCAACCGTGGCCCGGGATTTGGGGCCGAAGGTCCGCTGGGTGAGTGTATTCCGGGTATCGAGCAGCCCGGAATCCACGCGCTGGTTGGTGAGGGTCAGATAGCCGGGTGGCCCGGTGACCGACCAGCCCCTGTCATTCGGGTTGTGATTCCACTGCCAGGCGAGCTTCAGATCGGCATCGGAGGCATAATCAAAGTCATCCGAGGCCACCAGATTATTCAGCCCATCACCCGTGGCGACGATGGGCAACCGTTCGGGCACTTTGCCGTCAATGCCGTACACCGGCCAGCCGTCCCGCCACTGCACGGGGACCAGATAGGGAATGCGCCCCACCGCACCAAAGTCGCGGAACAGAAACGCATACCAGTCGCCGTCCGGGGTATCGATCAGTCCGCCCTGGGCAATGCCCCGGTCTTCCAGCACGATGCGCCCTTCATAGGGCCCGGTGAGCTGCTCGGCCCGATACACCAACTGGGTGCGCATACCGCCGGCGGGCCAACTGATCAGGTTGAGGTAGTACATGCCGTCTTTGCGGGTCAGCTGCGCCCCTTCGGAGGGCACCCAGAATTCATCGCCCGCGATGGCTGAGGCTTTTTCAATGAGTGTGGTGCTCAAACCATCGGGTTTGACCGCGGTGGCCTCGGCATTGAGTTCGACCAGATGGATGTCATCGTTGCCATAGATCAGGAACACCCGGCCCTGATCAAACACCAGTGAAGCGTCGTGGAAGAGCTCATCAATAGTAGCCCGCTCCCAGTTACCGTTTTCAATATCGTCGGTGGAAAAAATATAGGTCTTGCCGGTGTGGTTGGCGAAAGTGCTGACGTAAAAGCGCCCCTGATGATAGCGAAGACTACTGGCCCAGGAGCCCTGGCCGTAGGATTGCTCGCCCTGGCTCAAGGTGGATTCGTTGCCGTCCGACAGGGTGTCATAGGCATAACCCAGCAGCTCCCAATCCACCAGATTGTGGGATTTCATGATGGGCAGGCCGGGATTCATGTGCATGGTGGTGCTGCTCATGTAATAGGTGTCGCCCACACGAATGACGGAAGGGTCCGGCACATCGGCCCAGATGAGCGGGTTGCTTGCTCGCTGATCCGGCGACGGCGATGAGGCACTTGCATCGTGCGCCCCCTGCTCCGCGCCGCGCTCTGACTGACCGAACGTACCGGGCTGCCCACTGCAGCCGGACAACAGCATCAAGGCGGCCATGCCCAAGGGTTTTATCCAATTCACGTTATTGACCTCTTGTTGGTTACGTCGACTATAACAAAAAGGCCCCGGGGCGGGGTCAATCACCGCGTCCGGGGCAAGGCTCCTCGCAGGGGAGAGTTACGAACCCATCAATACCGCATGCGCAACCCCAGAGAGAGGCGACGATCACTCTTGAACCAGGCGGTGGGTACCTTGTGGTTCGGGTAGTCTTCGTGATCGGAACCGCGCACCTGTTGCAGCAGGTTGGTGGTGGTATCGAGGATGTTGCTGGCCTGCAGGCTCACTTCCAGCCCATCGGTCAGACGGTAGCGAATGGAGGCATCCAGGAAACCCTGATCGCTCTGCCACACCGGCAGGTTGCAGCAATCGTTCGCGGTCACCAGATACTCCGAGCGCCAGTTGTACGCGGTGCGGAAGGCGAAGTCGCCTTTTTCGTACATCAGCACCAGGTTGTAGGCGTCCTCGGACATGCCCTGCAGTGCATCGGTTTTCACGTAGCGTTCGGCATCGGCATCCACCGCGCCGCCGGCACCATCGTAGTTGGTGTTTTCAATGCCCTGGTTGTAGATTTTCGTGTAGTTGGCCTGAAACCCGATACCGTCCCAGGGCGAGGGCAGGAAGTCCAGGAAGCGCTGGACGTTCGCCTCGTAGCCCCAGACACTGGCGCCCTCGCCGTTGACCGGACCGTTGATATACATATCCCGGGTGACACCATTGTTGGTCACCGGTACCACGGTGGTGCCGTAGGTGATGTAGTTGTCAAAGTCCTTCTGGAACAGGTTGACGGTAAACATGCCGGCGCCGTCGAAGTAATACTCGAAGGTCGCATCGTAGTTATCCGCCGTGATCGGCTCCAGGTACGGGTTACCGGTATTGACCGAGTAACGGGGTCGAGCGCCGGTCAGACGACCCTGATCGTCATAACTGAGTTCCGGGCTGGGCGTACAGTTGGGCACCGATTCCACCGAGTCGGTTTCCTGATTGTAGGTTTTGCACTGGGCGGAGTAACCCACATCAATACCCGGCTCGTTGATGTTGGCCGCATAGCGGAACATGCTGAAGTCTGGTCTCGCCATGGCTTTGGAGTAGGCAAAACGGACAATCACATTGTCTGTCACATCCAGCTTCAGGTTCGCACTGGGCAACAGGTGGTAATGGGTTTTGTCACCGACTACGGGCGCAATGGTGCCGTCGTGAAACGCCAGGTCCTCACGGGACCCTTCAATGTGCTCGGGCAGGTACACCTTGGCCGGGTTGTCAATGATGTTGCCGTTGCCATCATCCACCGTGTCGGGCATATCCGGCA
>NZ_DFTP01000014.1:18959-25260 GCF_002381585.1 Marinimicrobium sp. UBA4209 | reverse complement strand
CGTGTCGGGCATATCCTGCACCTGTTCGTTGTGCGCCTCGGCACCGATCAGGTAACAGCCGCTTGAGTAAGGCGTCGACGGCGGCGCCGTGTTGGGCGCGTCGGGGTTATCCTGATTGCCCTCGGTCAATTCGTAACACTCCAACTGACTGTCAGTGAAGGAGCCGTAATTCACACTGCCTTCGCTGCGGGTGTTGGTTTCCACGTAGCGTACACCCACGTTGCCCGACACACCGACATCGGTATTGAACAGCGTGGCCGCCGGCCCTCCGTAGTTGACCATGAAGTAAGCGGCATGCACTTCTTCTTCCACCGTGAGCGTCTCGCCGGGCGTAAAGCAGGTGGAGTCGCCATTGGCATCCAGAACTTCCTGACCCCGGGTGGGCCCTTCGGCGGAGCAGATTGGATAGAACTGACCGATTCCCAGGTTGCGGCGATCAAAGTACTCATTCACCCGGGCCGGATCACCCAGGACCTCCGGGTCGATATAGAGGAACTCGGTGGAGTCCATCACGCCGCCACCCATGTAATCCGTGGGGAAGGCCCGATAGGTCAATGATTCCTCGGGGTCAGGGTAGCCGCCAAAGAAGGTTTCCTGCCCGGCATAGGTGACCGAATCGATGGGGTCGGTTTTGTCGGCGTTGAAATAGGCCGCACTTTCCCAGCGACTGGTGATGCCACGGAAGTTCCACGCTTCGCGCACCAGTTGCTCCCGGTTGACCGTGCGCGCACCGAAGGCGATCGACTCCACCCAGTCGGTGCCGTTCAGGTCGTACTCACCGTCGGCTTTGAACGCCAGAGACTCCCCTTCACTGGCACTCTTGTGGTCCTGAACCCAGGCGTAATTCCAGGAGTTGGGATTCTGTAGCCCACCCTCCGAGAAGTTGACGTTGAGCGGATCCCGGTATTCGACAAAGGGAAGCTCCCCGCGGAAATCGGCGTACATGCCGGTATAGCTCTGCAATGCGCCAGCGGTACCATAGCTGTCCCGCGTGGCATCGACATATTGCAGGTCGAAGTTGGCGCGGAATTGGTGAGTGGGTGCCCACTTGATATTGATGGACGCATCCTGGGTCATGCTTTCGCTGTGAATTTGCCGGGAGTTGGTTTCCATACCGACGGCCCGCTGGTCATAGGGCTCTTCGCAGTATTCCTCGAGATACTCCTGAGACGTGCCCCAGCCACAGCCGGTGGGATTCATCAGGGGGATACCCTCTTCGTTCACCCCGAAGGCGGCCGCCTCCTCTTCACTGCCGCCCCACCAGCCCGGTCCGGCGGTGGGCTCACCGGCGAGAAAGCTGCGGTCCTCTCGAAACATGAAAGTCTCCCCGGGCATGGGGTAGGTACCGTCGGGCCAGTCCGCGGGAATGACGTGGTCCGCCGGTTGCCCCCACAGGGCAAACAGGAAGTTCAGTGCACTGTACTCGGTGTTCAGCTGCTCGTACTCCGAGCGATTGAACTGGAAGGTGGTCACGATTTCTTCATCGGGACTCTGCCACTGGGCGGCAAAAGCACCACCGGTGCGCTCCCGCTGGTACAGGTTGTCCCGGGCGGTGATAAAGGTGGGCACATAGGTCTCTTCCTGAGTGGGACGGACGGTGCCGTCGGGCAGGGTTTCCTCGAAATAGCCCGGTTCGTGAATGCCCATACGTCCGAGATAGATGCCCTCGCTGCGGGTATCCAGACGGGAGGTGGCAATCTGCCCCAGCAGGCCGAAGTCACCCAGCGCCGTTTCCCACCGGTTGCTGTACAGGCCAGAGACATTGGGGTCGAAGGAATCAGCCACCTCGCTGTAGTTTACCTCGGCGGAGCCGACCAGCATTTCGCCATCAAAGTCGAAGGGCACACGGGTGTGCAGATCCACCACCCCGGCGATCCCGCCTTCGATCAGGTTGGCGCTCTGGTTTTTATACACATCCACCCGGCTCATCAGCTCCGGCGATACGTCTTCCCAGCTCAGCCCCCGGGAACTGTCGGCGGAGAAGGTATCCCGGCCGTTGAATTCCGAGCGCACATGGTCCAGGCCGCGGATCACCACGCCGGAGGGTTCAGCAGAGAAGTGCTGGGTGTCGTTGTTGGCGGCGAAGCGGGACACGGTGATGCCGGGCAGCCGCTGCAGGGCCTCGGCCACCGACTTGTCCGGCAGGGCGCCGACGTCGACCGCCGTCACCGAGTCGACAATATTGGTTGACTCACGTTTGATGTCCCGTGCGGTCTCCAGTGAAAGCCGCGCACCTACCACTACCAGCTCCTCCATGGAGGGCTGGGCCGGCGCGGACTCCGCCAGGGACGGCTCGGGGTCCGCCCCGGAGGTCTCGTCGGTCTCTTCGTCTGATTCCTGCGCATAGCCCGGGTGTGCGACGGCCGAAAGGCTCAACGCCAGCACACTCGCACCAAACAGTCTGAACAAGGGTCGTCTTTCAAAGGGAACTTCCATCGCTAGTACCTACCTTGCGTTTTATGGTTATCGTCTGGCCCTCAGGCCACCGCGCATACGGTAGAAAATTCCGCCAGCCACCCTGAGCCCCCGAAAGGGAAGGAATTGAGTGAGGCGACAAAAGGCGTTATAGTTATTCGTACCATATGTGATTATTATATTATTGTCAGATGGATAACCTTCACAGCCGCAAGTGGCTGAAATACTTGCACTTTGCAGAAATTATTAGCATTTCTGTCATATTTTTTAGGTCAAAACGCTAGATTACGCGCGGGATCGGGAGTCAGAACAGCCCACTGAAATCCGACTCTTCATCAGGATAACGAGGACTTATAGTATGAATAAACTGATAAAAGGCTCACTGTTGAGTGTGTTTGCCCTCCTGGTCGGCTGCGACTCCACCAGTGACGGCAATCCGGACGCGGCATTATCCTCCCCGGAGGCCAGCGCATCCGAGAGCACGGCGTCGGCCACAGCCGCCCAGTTCAGCCGGTTTACCTACGAGGGCCAGTCCCAGGAGCAGGTCGAGGTGGGTGAAGGCGAGTTCCGCAACCCGATCATTTCCGGCTATGCCCCCGACCCCACCGTGGCGCGGGTAGGCGACGACTATTATGTCGTCACCTCGTCGTTCACCCACTTTCCGGGGCTGCCGATCTACCACTCCAAGGACCTGGTCAACTGGACCCAGATCGGCAACGCGATCGACCGGCCCGACCAGTTTGATTACAAGGGTCTGGAAGTGTCCCGGGGGATTTTCGCACCGGACATCTCCTTCCATGAAGGCACCTACTACCTGGCCTCCACCTGTGTGGATTGCGGCGGCAACTTTGTGATGACCGCCGACAGCCCGACCGGCCCCTGGTCGGACCCGCACTGGCTGGGCTTTGAGGGCATCGACCCCTCCATCCACTGGGACGACAGCGGCAAGGCCTACATCCTGAACAACGGCGCCCCCAATGAGGAACCCCGCTACGACGGCCACCGCGCCATCTGGATTCAGGAGTTTGACTGGCAGAACCTGACCATGGTCGGTGAGCGCAAGCAGCTGATCAACGGCGGGGTCGACATCTCCACCCAGCCGGTTTGGATCGAAGGGCCGCACATCATCCAGCGCAACGGCTACTACTACATTACCGCGGCGGAGGGCGGCACCAGCGTGCACCACTCCCAGACCATTTTCCGGTCCGACGACGTCTGGGGCCCCTACACCCCCGCCGAGCACAACCCGATCCTGACCCAGCGCGACCTGGACTTTGAGCGGGACAACCCGATCATCGCCGCCGGCCACGCCAAATTCGTACAGATTCCCAATGGCGACTGGTGGGCCACCTTCCTGGCGATCCGCTCCTACGACAATGACATGTTCAACATTGGCCGGGAGACCTTCCTGCTGCCGGTACGCTGGGAAAACGATTGGCCCTACATTCTGCCCCGGGGCGAGCGCATTCCGTTTGCGCTGGAGAAGCCGGAACTGCCCGAACAGCCCACACCGAATCCGCGCCAGTCGGGTGACTTTGGCTATACCGATGAGTTCGATGGCGACCAGTTGGCGCTGGGCTGGATGGGCGTTCGCGACCCGGACAGCGGTCTTTTCTATGAAGTGAACAACGGCACGCTCAGCCTGAACTGTCAGAATGGCCTGGGCGACCTGAACTCGGTACCCGCCTTCCTGGGTCGGCGCCAGCAACACCACATTGCCGACCTGTCCACCACGGTGACCTTTGATCCCCAGGCGGATCAGGACCGGGCCGGCTTGGCGGCGGTGCAGAACGATGAGAATCTGATCTTCCTGGCCATCACCCAGGACAACGGCGAAGACCAGGTGGCGCTGTACCGCCGGCAGGGTTCGACCGAAGACACCCTGGTGAATGCGGCCCCACTGCCCAGCACCGAGAATGTGGTTCTGTCGATGGCCTTTGATGCCGGACAGATGAGTGCCCATTACGAGGTGAATGGCGAGCGTCACACCCTGGCCGAAGGGGTGGATGCCACCAACCTCAGCACCAATGTGGCCGGTGGTTTTGTGGGTACCCTGATCGGGCCCTACTGCACCCGTCAGTAATCTGTGTGAGTACCTTGTCGGATTACGCGCTGCGCGCTAATCCGACTTACTCGGGTTACCGAACCTACCTTGTCGGATTACGGCCTTTGGCCTAATCCGACCTACTGGATGGCTTGATATTCCATAGTCTGAGTAGGTCGGATTAGGCCGAAGGCCGTAATCCGACAGTCCCCTCCCCCCTCTTCTTGCTGATTGCACTCTTCCCGCGCTTTCGGTACCTTGCGCGTTTCTTTATAGTAACCAGCGAATTCCCCGTCTCAATGAGGTTGTAGCCCCCATGGCGCAGTACGTCTATAGCATGAATCGGGTTGGCAAGGTGGTGCCGCCCAAGAAAGAGATCCTGAAAGACATCTCCCTGTCCTTCTTCCCTGGCGCGAAAATCGGTGTTCTGGGCCTGAACGGCGCCGGTAAATCCACCCTGTTGCGGATCATGGCCGGGGTGGACAAGGACTATAACGGTGAGGCGCGGCCCATGCCGGGTATCTCCGTGGGCTACCTGCCCCAGGAGCCTCAACTGGACCCGGAAAAAAACGTACGCGGCAATGTGGAAGACGGCGTGCGCGAGGCGGTGGACGCCTTGGCTGAGCTGGACCAGATTTACGCCGCCTACGCCGAGCCGGACGCGGATTTCGATGCGTTGGCCAAGCGTCAGGGCGAGCTGGAAGACATCATCTCCGCCTGGGATGCCCACAACCTGGACCACAAGCTGGAAGTGGCCGCCGACGCCCTGCGCCTGCCGCCCTGGGATGCAGATGTAACCAAACTCTCCGGGGGTGAACGCCGCCGGGTGGCCCTGTGCCGCCTGCTGCTGTCCCGCCCGGACATGCTGCTGCTGGACGAGCCCACCAACCACCTGGACGCCGAGAGTGTCTACTGGCTGGAGCAGTTCCTGCAGCAGTTCCCCGGTACCGTGGTGGCCATCACCCACGACCGCTACTTCCTGGACAATGCCGCCGGCTGGATTCTGGAGCTGGACCGCGGCCACGGCATTCCCTATGAGGGCAACTACAGTGACTGGCTGGAGGCCAAAGAGAAGCGCCTGGAGCAGGAAGCCAAGTCTGAAGCCGCGCATCAGAAGGCCGTGAAGGCGGAATTGGAATGGGTACGTCAGAACCCCAAGGGCCGTCAGGCCAAGAACAAAGCCCGCCTGTCCCGCTTCGATGAGCTGCAGAGCCAGGAATTCCAGGCCCGCAACGAGACCAACGAAATCTACATTCCGCCGGGCGAGCGCCTGGGGGACAAAGTGATCGAACTGGAAAATGTCTCCAAGGGCTACGGCGACCGCCTGCTGATCGACAACCTGACCATGAGCGTTCCCAAAGGTGCCGTGGTCGGTATTGTCGGTGGTAACGGTGCCGGTAAGTCCACCCTGTTCCGGATGATCGCCGGTACCGAGCAGCCCGACAGCGGCAAGATCGAGCTGGGCGAGACTGTGCAGGTGGCCTACGTTGAACAGAGCCGGGAGAACCTGAAGGATGACCAGACCGTCTGGGAAGCCATCTCCGGTGGCCAGGACATTCTGCGCATCGGCAACTACGAAGTGAACTCGCGCTCCTATGTGGGCCGCTTCAACTTCAAGGGTTCGGACCAGCAGAAACGTGTGGGCGAACTCTCCGGTGGTGAGCGCGGCCGTCTGCACCTGGCCAACACCCTCAAGCAGGGCGCCAACGTGTTGCTGTTGGACGAACCCTCCAACGATCTGGACATTGAAACCCTGCGCGCGTTGGAGGAGGCCATTCTGGCGTTCCCCGGTTGTGTGATGGTGATCTCGCACGACCGCTGGTTCCTGGACCGGGTGGCCAC
>NZ_DFTP01000014.1:18139-18888 GCF_002381585.1 Marinimicrobium sp. UBA4209 | reverse complement strand
TGGTTCCTGGACCGGGTGGCCACCCACATTCTCGCCTACGAGGGTGACTCGGAGGTGGTGTTCTTTGAGGGCAACTACACCGAGTACCACGAGGACTTTGTGAAGCGTAAAGGTGAGAATGCGCAGCCGCGGCGGGTGAAGTACAAGCCGTTGAAATAAGATGAACATCAAAGCGCCGCCCAAGCGCCACTTATGGGTCTGGTTTCTCTGGCTGGGGTTGTTTTACACCGCCTGGCTGTTTCTGGTTCAGATGGACGGCCACTGGCAGACGGCGAAGGATCACTGGCCCATGGCCCTGGCCATGGCGATCGGCAGCTATGCGGCGGGCTCCACCCCCATGGGCGGGGGCACTGTCGGCTTTCCGGTGCTGGTGTTGCTGTTCGATATGCCCGCCACGCTCGGCCGGGATTTCAGCTTCGCCGTGCAGTCCATCGGCATGGTGAGCGCCACCATTTTCATCCTGGCGCGCCGCCAGCCACTGGCCTGGTCCATGCTCAAGGGCGCCGTGGTGGGCGGTCTGATTGGCACCCCGATTGGCATCATTTTCTTCGCCCCCCTGATTCCGGACCTGTGGATCAAGGTCACCTTCGCGGTGCTCTGGGGCAGCTTTGGCGTGCTGCACCTGTACCGGATTGGTGAAATTGCGGGCCATGTCGGCATGACCGAGTTCGACGAGCACTGGGATCACCGGGTCGGGTTTGTACTCGGGCTGGTTGCCTGCCTGCTGGCGGTGTCGGTCACCGGGGTGG
>NZ_DFTP01000014.1:17785-18027 GCF_002381585.1 Marinimicrobium sp. UBA4209 | reverse complement strand
GTGTCGGTCACCGGGGTGGGCGTTGATATGGTGCTCTATGCGGCGCTGGTATTGCTGTGCCGGGCGGACCTGAAGATCGCGATTCCCACCTCGGTGGTCATCATGGCTCTGGCCTCACTGTACGGGGTCCTTATCAAAAGTGTCACCAACAGCTGGCAACCCGGTGTGTTTGAGAACTGGCTTGCAGCGGCACCCGTCGTCGCCCTGGGCGCACCTCTGGGCGTGTTCATCGTCGATAAAAT
>NZ_DFTP01000014.1:618-17682 GCF_002381585.1 Marinimicrobium sp. UBA4209 | reverse complement strand
AAAATCGGCCGCAAGCCGATCCTGCTGGTGGTGGCAACCCTGTGTGTCGGGCAGTTTGTCTGGACCTGTTTTTCCGAGCAGGATGACCTGGGACTGGTGGGTATTGCACTGGCAGTGGGCGCCCTCGGGTTCTGCCTGTGGGTATTTGAGCGCCTGCGCAGCTGGGGATCAGTACTGGTCGCCGAAGCGCAGCGCAAAAATGAGGTGCGCCGGGCCGCCGAGGCGGGCGACGCCGAACCTGCGGCAGAAAAGGCCGAGTGCCCGTAGGCCTCGGTCAGTGGGGGCGTGACAACGCCTTGTCGACATCCACTCCCACGATCAACATACCCAGCAACTCGCCGGTATCGGGATCCTTCACCGGCTGACTGACATGTACCTGAAAGCGCCGGGTGGACTCATCGTATTCCACCGGTTCAAAATTCAGTTGTCCGGCGCTCAGCGCGATCGCCCGTTGAAACTTGGCTTCATCACCCTGCCAGTAATCCGAGGTCATATCACTGACGGCCACATTGAGGCCCTTCAAGTCGGTGAGAATCACCTCGGTGATGCGGCCGTCGGCGTCGACGGCCAGGGCGCGCAGTCGATCCGACAGCACCTGATCCAGCCAGGATTGAACCTCGCCATAAGCCCCCTCGCGGAAGGCCTCCTGCCAGGCCTGATCCATTTGTACCAACGCCTCTTGTGCCAGGTCCGTATGGTGCCGATTCTGAGCTTTCAGAGCTGCGACCAACCCTGGGGTGCGCTGCCACTCGCTCAACAGGGGCGATAGCCAGCTGTGCAGCTCAGCCTGCTCCAGGGCCGACATGACAAAACCGCTTTCCGTGCACTCGATGATATGCCGGTTGAAGGCCTTCAGAAATTCCGGACGGGCGGTCAGAAACTCATCGCCAAAGTACACGCCCAGCGGCATGTAACGTAAAAACCGCTCCTGATACTGGTTTATGTCGACCCCCAGCGCCTCGACCGCCGCTCTCATGTGGTCCCGGTCGGCGATAAACGCATCAATACGGCCGCTCAGGAGCAATTTGATCAACTGGGGTAGACTGTTGATCCGCATATGCACCGGGTAGCCTTGCTGATCCAGCCACACCGCTTGGTGACTGCCCAGAATGGCACCCACCCGGATTCCGCCGTTGCGCCATTGGTCCGGTGCCTCGGTGCCGGCCGCCCAGTACCAATACCAGTTTTCCAGCAACAGAGGTGCCGACAAGGTGGCGTATTTGTCAACTTCAGGAGTGTGAATCGCGGTAAAAAACCCATCAATCTTGCCCGTGGACACCTCCTGTCGGGCACGTCGCCAGGGCATACGCTGAATCTCGGGGGTATACCCCAGGTGGTCAAAAATACATTGAATGTGCTCGACGGAGCCGCCACCGCGATTGTAGAACTGCTCAAAGTCCGACACATTGGTGCCGAGCTGAACATTGGCGGCAAAGACCGGCAGGGACGCTATCCAGACAACGAATGCGCCCAACCGTGGAAAAACAATAGACATACTGGGGACTCCGAACAGAGCCCTCAGTATAGCAGGCAGTCAAAGTTGCAATGGATCAGGCGAAACGCTGGCGACGCTCCTGAGGAACCAGATGACACAAATCCAGGCTGACCTTGGCTTCAGGCGCCAGCCGCTTGAGGACAAAGGCCGCCCACTGGACACGCCCGGAAAAGGTCAGTGGTAGCGAAGCGTTCAACAGAACCGTGCGATGCCCCCCGACCGGACACCGGTCAATCGCCACCCGCTGCTCCCCGGCACCATCCCGGTAGACCAGTTCCAATTGCAGCGGTTGCATGGCGCCCGCCGGGGTTTTCAGCCAGACCGCCATATCAAACCAGCCCGTCCAGCTCCCCTGAACCAGTGCGGATCGATGAGCACTGAACTGATGTGGAGCAATTTCCGTGACCAACCAGTCACGGGTTTCTTCGACAGGAGCGTCCGATAGGGTACGTGCTAACAGGGCCATGGGGGGATTGCCTCATTGAATACATCGTTGGACGTCAGCGTACACCCCATGATCAGGCAATGCTGTGACTGAGCAGACACTTTGATCGCCACCCACAGCACAAAAATGGTAATTCGGACTACTTCTGAAGAAGTAGCAAACCCCAGAGCGGCGGGCTTTGGAGGGGATTTTAGAAAGACGTTATGGTAATATCCCGCCCGCGTTAAACCGCCCTCGGTCACTCATTTCCGACTCTCACAACACGGAATTCACAATGCCCCAAACATTCGCGCTTACTTCGGTATTAGCGGGCGTTTTGCTCGCGCTATTCAGCCCTCAGACATTTGCCGCCGTCGGCAGTATGGATCTCACCGACAGCGGTGTCGGCTATGTAGCCCTGACCGTCTTCGTCATTGCCTACCTGCTGGTGATGGGCGAAGAAAAACTGCATCTGCGTAAATCCAAGCCGGTGCTGGTGGCAGCCGGTATCATCTGGATGATGATTGGCTGGGTGTATGTGCAGGGCGGCATGTCCTCCGAGTCCGAGTCTGCTTTCCGTCATACCCTGCTGGAATTTGCTGAGTTGATGCTGTTCCTGCTGGTGGCCATGACCTACATCAACGCTCTGGAAGAGCGGCGCCTGTTCGATGTTCTCAGGGCTTGGATGGTGCGCAAAGGCTTCAACTACAAAACGCTGTTCTGGATGACCGGGATACTGTCTTTCCTGATCTCGCCCATTGCCGACAACCTGACCACGGCTCTGCTGATGTGTGCCGTGGTCACCAAAATGGCCCCGGACGACAACCGTTTCATCAATCTGTGCTGTATCAATATTGTCATCGCCGCCAACGCCGGCGGTGCCTTCAGCCCCTTCGGCGACATCACCACCCTGATGGTCTGGCAGGCCGGCATCGTCCAGTTCCAGGAGTTCTTCTCGCTGTTTATTCCCGCACTGGTGAATTACGGTATCCCGGCGCTGATCATGAGTTTCTTTGTCGAGAACCGCAAACCCCACGCGGTGGTGGAAGAGGTGGAGCTGAAGCGCGGCGCCCTGCGCATCATGACGCTGTTCCTGTTTACCGTCGCCACCGCCGTGGCCTGCCACACCTTCCTGCACCTGCCCCCGGTCGCCGGCATGATGATGGGCCTGGGCTATCTGCAGTTCTTCGGTTACTTCCTGCGCCGCACCCTGCCCGGCTCCCTCGCCCGCAAACGGGCGCTCGCCGAACGCGCGGGTGACGAGGCCGCCCTGCGTCGACTGGGGAGTGTGGTGCCTTTCGATGTGTTCAACCGGGTGGCCCGCGCGGAATGGGATACCCTGCTGTTTTTCTTGGGCGTGGTGATGTGTGTGGGCGGCCTGGGCTTTATGGGCTACCTGGCGATGATGTCCGACATTCTCTACAACGGCTGGGGCCCGACTTTCGCCAACGTGACGCTGGGTGTCGCCTCGGCACTGATTGATAACATTCCGGTGATGTTCGCGGTGCTGACCATGGAGCCGGAAATGTCCCACGGCCAGTGGTTGCTGATCACCCTGACGGCGGGCACCGGCGGGAGCATGTTGTCGATCGGTTCCGCCGCCGGCGTGGCACTGATGGGGCAGGCCCGCGGTGCCTACACCTTCTTCGGCCACCTGAAGTGGACCCCGGTGATCGCCCTGGGTTACATCGCCAGTATTTTTGTCCACCTGTGGCTGAATGTTGAGAGCTTCAACCTGTTTGGGTAGAGAGCTTCAGCTTATTTGAATAAACCGCTTCAGCTTATCTGGATAAAGCGCGTCCGCCTGGTTACCCATCATGACACGACGGGGTTCAACCAGGCGGCCCCTCTCACACCACTGGAATCCCCGTGCACGGCCTGCACCACCGGCGTGTCGCACTCCCCTCCAAACACATAGCGCGGTAGCAACTCGGGCATTCGCTCGTAGATCACCGAAAGATTGGACACACCTCCTCCAAGCACGATCACGTCCGGGTCCAACACGTTGATCACCGCCGCCAGCCCGCGCGCCAATCCATCCAGATAGTGATTCACCACCGTCACCGCCGCACGCTCACCCGACCCGGCCCGTTCCGCAATGAGCTGCCCAGTGAGCGCCTCTCCGGTCATCCGCTCATAGGACAGACACAGCCCCGTCCCCGAGAGAAAAGTCTCCTGACAGCCAAAGCGGCCACAGTAACAGCGGCGGGACTGCAACTCGGTGTCCGATGTCCAGGGCAGCGGGTTGTGCCCCCACTCCCCGGCAACACCATTGGGCCCTACCACGGCCTGTCCACGCCAGGCCAGACCGGCGCCGCATCCAGTGCCCAGAATCGCCGCGAAGGTCCACTCGTATCCGGCAGCGGCACCATCGGTGGCCTCGGACACCGCCAGGCAGTTGGCATCATTGACCACTTTGACATCGCGCTCGAGCCGTCGGGACAGGTCCGCATGCAGCGGTTGCCCATTCAACCAGGTCGAGTTGGCATTTTTCACTTTCCCGGTCTTTCGGGAAACCGACCCGGGAATCCCCACCCCGACCGGCAACCCCTGCAGGTCGACCTGCGCCTCCGCTTGCGCCACCAGATCGGCTATGGCGGACAGCGTCGCCTGATAATCCCCCTTGACCGTGGGAATACGGGTGCGGAACAGCGTGTCACTGTCACCATTGAGAAGAATCACCTCGGTTTTGGTACCACCGAGATCAATACCGATTCGAAACTGCGTCATAACAGGGGCTCGTCGTTCATTATCGGGAGTCCGATTATAGGTAACCGGTATCATCCGGCGCAAACACCCCTTGTGGCCAATCAAAAAACGACTACACTTAGGGGATAACCCCGTCAGTGAGGCCCGGTATGCCGCAACATCAGGAGCGACGCCCGTTCAGCCGCATTCATTTCAATGCTCCCGCACAACTGACCATTGGCTCCGACACCTTTGAAGCCGAGGTGTTGGACCTGTCGTTGAAAGGCGCTTTGTTTGAATGGCCCGCCAGCCACTCGGTCCAAATCGACACCCCCATTTCCGTGGATATCCACCTGAGCGACCAGATCGATATTTTCATGCAGGGCCGTGTGGCCCATCAGGAATCGGGCCGGCTGGGCCTGGAGTGCCAATCCATTGATCTGGAGAGCATACAGCACTTGCGTCGTCTGATTGAGCTCAACATCGGAAATTCGGACGCCATGGAACGGGAGTTGTGCGAGCTCATCGCCCCCAGTCAACAACCCTGAACCCGTCGGTACTTCGAGGATGCCACCATGCCCGCTATGGCGCCCCCAGAACGTCGCGAGCACACTCGTCACCCGGTTCGAGCCATAGCCCGGGTGGCACAAGCCAACCGTTGCTGCTCGGTCGAAGTGGTGGATATGTCATTCAACGGGGCACGCCTCAACCTTCAGGAGACGTTACCTCTGGACGAGGGGGAAGAAATCACACTGACCATCGAGCTGGAAGACTTTGATTCACCAGACGTATCCGACGTACTGGCGTACCAGTCCCGCAAACTGGTCCGTTTGCGCGGAACTCTGGTGCACTGCCAGGAAACCGATAGCGGACTGGCGGCGGGGGTGGAGTACCGCCCGCTCAGCGAGGTCGACCAGGTGCTTCTGACGCTCTTGCTGGCGCGCCCGGATGGCTGACGGAAGCCCCTGTTTTTTCACTGACCGGATGGTAAAACAGTAACAATATTCCACAGGCAAAGATCGGCAGGTGTCCGACCAGTTCGATCATCGCCATGCGGTACTCTCCGATCCAGAAAAAGTAACTGTTGGTGGCCACCATAAAAGCGAACAGAACGCCAATCGTCAGCCGGGTCACCCAGCCGCTCAGAAAAACCACCCCAATAAGCAACTCCACCACTCCGGCCGAGTAGACAAACAAACGGTCACTGTACGCCAGCCCCAACTCACTCATAAAATTGAGCGAGTAATGATCCAGAAGCGCGATGGCTCGCGCGGGATTATGCAGTTTTTCGGTAAAAGCCAGACTGATCAGTGAGGCACCGAGCAGACAGCGGACCAGAAAAATGCCCAGCGGCGTGGGCGTTTTATCAGCGAACAGTACCACCCACGCCAAGCCCAACAGCACCGGATATTCCATGACAAAGAGCGGATCGTGCAGACCGGCGATGACAAACAACATCACAATCAGAGAAGCACACAGCGCCCGACCCCGTTCGAGCAACAAGGCGCTATAAACCACCAGCTGCGCCGCCACCCCCAAGGTCAACAAGGGTTCGGCAACATGAAGGTGAGGCACCAGAAACGTTCCGGTCAGGGCGGCGCCGAGAAAATAGCCGGCGATCAGATAGTACACAAGCCGCAGCGGGCCTGTGGAGCGGCTGCAAAGGCAGCGCGGCGTCAGGGAATAGGCCCGGCTCAACAGGTCCACCGCTTTTGCCAGTAAGGTACCCACCGCAACCAGAACGCAGAGCACTACCACGGTGGTGCTGTCCGGCAACGCCGGCGCCGGCTCTGCCACGGGCTCCGAGAACCATTTGACATGTGCATGAGAAAGCGCTGGAAACACACCCAGACAACCACCGCCGACGGCGATGGCTGCCAGGTGGTGCCAGCGGATTATTGTTATTGTCGCCATGTATTTCACCCTGTCGATCACGACCGAAAATGTCCGGCGCATATTAGCGGCTAAACGCCGCAACGCCAGTCAGTCGTGACAATCCATGCCAGGAATTATCGACAATGTGGGGTGGTTAACAGGGAAGGAAAATTTTCACGCCGCCCCGATTCGGAAACGGCGTGAAAATCCTTGGGCCTTTAAAGGCCCGGGGCGAACACTAGCGAACGCTTTGCAGGAAGTGCATGTGTTTTTCGTACTGATCAATCACATCGGCAATGATCTGTTCGCGAGTCCAGCCCATGACATCGTAATCCTGTCCGCCTTCACGCAAATAGACCTCCGCCCGGTAGTAGCGAAGTTGCTCGCCGCGCTTGGTGCGAACATCGCTCATCACAAAGGTCGGCGGTGTATAGGGCCGGGCATGCACCGAATAGAAAAAGTCCATCTCCTCACCGTGAGAGACTTCGATCCAGCAGCGGTCATTGTCGTCCTGGACGACCCGGGCACTCAGGGACTGTTTTTCAAACTCTTTGCAGACCTCACCCAGGGCCGGGTGCACCGTATCATTGATGAAGGTCAGCACATCCTGGCGCTTCGGATGACGGATCACCCGGGCGAGGCGACGCTGCCAAGAGTCAGACTGTGAAGACACCCTGGGTGCCAACATGGCTTCTTTGAGGCTGGTACGTTTGAAAATTTCCAGCCGCAGTGCGCGCAACAGCCCCCAACACATCAAGAGCATGATGATGGTGAAGGGCAACGCGCTGGCAATGGTGGCCGTCTGGAGTGCACTCAGTCCCCCGGCGAGCAGAAGGGCTGCGGCAATGACACCCTCGGTGACCGACCAGAATATGCGCTGCCAAACGGGTGAATCATCGTCGGTGCCACCGGAGGTCAGCATGTCGACCACCAGCGAACCGGAGTCCGATGAGGTGACAAAGAAAGTGACAACCAGAACGGTGGCAATCATCGAGGCAATAGTGGTCAGCGGCAGGTACTCAAAGAACTGGAACAGCGCGACCGACGAGTCGGCGGCGACGGCGTCCGACAGTTGGGTGATACCCTGCTCCATGATCATGTGAATACCGGTGTTGCCGAAAAAGGTCATCCACATGAAGGTAAAGCCGACCGGTACAAACAGCACGCCGGTCACAAATTCCCGAATGGTGCGTCCCCGCGAAACCCGGGCAATGAACATGCCGACAAAGGGCGACCAGGCGATCCACCAACCCCAGTAAAAGAGCGTCCAACCGCCCAGCCAGCCTTTGGGTTCATAGGCGTTGAGGTTGAAGGTAGTGTCCACCAGGCGGGAAATATAGTAACCGGTGTTCTGCACAAAGGTTTGTAACAGATACAGCGTGGGGCCGGCGAAGAGTACAAAGAGCACCAGTATGACCGCAAGAATCAGGTTGAGCTCGGAGATCCGGCGGATGCCGCCATCCAGTCCCAACACCACTGAAATGGTGGCGAGCCCGGTGACCCCGGCGATCAACAGAATCTGTACACCGACGCTACTGGGCACGTCGAACAGATAGTTGAGGCCGGAGTTGATCTGCATTACCCCCAGGCCCAGGGAGGTGGCAACACCAAACAGCGTGCCGAGCACTGCGAAGATGTCCACTGCGTGACCAATTGGCCCATAAATTCGCTCACCGATCAGCGGATACAACGCCGAGCGGATAGTCAACGGGAGATTCTGCCGGAAGGCAAAGTAGGCAAGCGACAATGCCACCACGGCATAAATTGCCCAGGCGTGCATACCCCAGTGAAAAAAGGTGATCCGCATTGCTTCCCGTGCAGCCTCCGCCGTGGCTTCATCCCCCACCGGCGGACTCATCAGGTGCATGACCGGCTCCGCCACACCAAAGAACATCAGGCCGATGCCCATACCGGCCGAGAACAGCATGGCAAACCAGGACATGTAAGTGTAATCCGGTTCGCTGTGATCGGGCCCCAGTTTGATTTTCCCGTAGCTCGACATCGCCAAGACCACGACAAAGATCAGAAACAGAGCCACAGCAAGCACGTAAAACCAGCCGGCTGTGTTGACCACCCAGTTCTGCACACTGGTAAACAGTTTGCCCGCCATTTCCGGCGCGATGATCGTGCCCAAAACAAACAGCAGACATAAGACGGCCGAGCCCACGAATACGGGCGGATTGATTTTTATCCAGCTCGGCAGAGCATCCTGGGCACCCTCGGGAATTGCGGATGCCCGCTCAGGTTTGGTGTTATCGTCAGCCATGGTAACCCCTAGCTTGAGAATGTGAATTTACAGATGGACGAACTTACAGGTAGAAATCCAACGAGACATACAGCGCATCGAAGTCGCCCTCGCCGACCTGGCCATTGCGGTCAACGAAACCGTCTTGCGTCAGGTATTCGACATACACCCAACCGGGGCCGTAGTCATAGCGTAATCCGGGCGCAATGGCGTTAACCCGGCCAGCGGAGCTGCCCGCGGTGTCTGGGTTGGCATTGCTCAGGTCGATGTAATAGGACCAGGGGCCGACATCGTAGCCAAGCTCCACCGCCACGCGCTGGTTTTCAATGGTACCCGGCAGGCCGGCATCGTCCCGATAGAGCGACGGCAAATCCCGGGACATGGTGATATAGGAGGCTTTGGCGTAGAAGGCATCGAAGCGCCCCTGATAATGCAAAACCGCGGCGTCATGGCTACCATCCACACCGTTGTTGCCAAGCCCGGTCAGATCCTGCAGCTTGCCGCTCTGCAGTGAAAGACCAATAGAGTGATTTTCCACCCACTCGTACTCGACATTACCGACCCAGGTCTGCACCTTACGGAACGTCGTTGAGCTACCCCAGTGGCCGTTATCATCCACGGTATCGGTACTGGCGCCGCCCCAGTCATCGGCCAGGTACAGCGCCGCATCGTAGCGCCAGGCATCGCGTTCGCCGGAGAGCTTGACCCCGACGTCCATCTGATCGCCAAAACCGGCCAGCAGCACGTCGCCGGGCCAGAAGTTGACGGTCTTCCAACCGAAAGGCACCTGACTCTTACCGACCTTGACCACATGATCATCATCCAACTGCCAGCCAACCCAGGCCTTGTGCAGCGTGAATTGATCGCCGGTGGAGTTGTTGGCCGGATCGGTGAAGCTGCCCGGGCCCAGGCGCATTTCCGCCGAATAGAGCCAGCGCCCTTCGTCCGGCTCGGCGTTGCCGTCAGCGTACAGGATCAGGGCTTCACCTTCGAAGGCGCCCCAGGTGTCCTGGCTGGTATCGTCGTCCGGCAGATAGGCGTAGGTGCCCCAGACGCCGGCCGAGAAGGTGTTTTCCGCGAGTGCGGTAGCGGGCAGAATCAGACTGGCCGCCGTGAGCGCAGTGGCCCCCAAGAATTGCGATGATCGCTTTGCCACGTATCCTCCTTATGCAAGTGAAAATCGACACCGGGTGTCGATGCGAGGGAGAACCGGTATGCCTTTGAATCTTAGGTGTTCGGTGTCAGGTCACACCGGCTTTAGAAACTATAGTGTATAAATCAGTGCCGCGTGGTTCGGTGCCGCGCAATTGTAGGGTGGCATAAGGCCGCAGGCCGTCATCCACCGCTCAGGCGCTATTCGATCGCATCCAGTGCTTCGGCCAAAGAGCGCACAGCGATCACTTCCAGGCCCTCTTTTTTTTCGCGAGGCGCATTCCCCTTGGGCACAATCGCTTTTCTGAACCCGTGCTTGGCCGCCTCGCGCAGCCGCTCCTGGCCACTGGGCACCGGGCGGATCTCCCCGGACAAGCCCACTTCACCGAAAACCATCAGGTCCTCCGGCAGGGCGCGATCGCGGAAACTGGACACAATCGCCAACAACAGCGCCAGGTCCGCGCTGGTTTCCATCACCCGCACGCCGCCGACCACGTTCACAAACACATCCTGATCCGCCATCATGATGCCGCCGTGACGGTGCAACACAGCCAGCAGCATGGCCAGCCGGTTCTGATCCAGCCCCACCGCGACCCGGCGAGGGTTGCCGGTATGGCTGTCATCGACCAGCGCCTGAATTTCCACCAGCAGCGGACGGGTGCCCTCCCACATCACCATCACCACCGAGCCGGAGGCGATCTCATCGGCGCGCTGGAGAAAGATGGCCGAGGGGTTGTTCACCGCTTTCATGCCCTGTTCGGTCATGGCGAACACCCCCAGCTCGTTCACCGCCCCGAAGCGGTTTTTGTTGCCCCGCAGGGTGCGAAAGCGCGAGTCATTGTCGCCCTCCAGCAGAATGGAGCAGTCAATCATATGCTCCAGCACCTTGGGCCCGGCCAGGGAGCCGTCCTTGGTCACGTGCCCGACCAGAATCACCACGGTACCGGTCTGCTTGGCAAACCGGGTCAGGTAAGCCGCACTTTCCCGCACCTGGGAGACGGACCCGGGCGCGGACTGGATATCGCTCATATGCACCACCTGGATGGAGTCCACCACCATCACTTTGGGCGCAATCTTCTGGGCCGTGGCGCAAATGCTCTCGACGTTGGTCTCGCTCAGCATCTGCAGCTTGTCCGTGGGCACCCCCAGGCGCTGGGCGCGCATGGCCACCTGCTGCAGGGACTCCTCGCCGGTTACATACAGCGCCGGCATCTGCCCGGCCAGATGGCACAGGGTCTGCAGCAGCAGGGTACTCTTCCCTGCGCCCGGATGACCACCAATCAGCACCACCGAGCCGGCCACAAAACCACCGCCCAGCACCCGGTCGAACTCCCCGGCCCCGGAGCTCAGGCGCGGCAGGTCTTCCAGGCTGATCTCGGCCAGGGTCTGCACTTCTCCCGCGGGCGCCCCCGCATAGCCCTCAAAGCGGGCGCTGCGGTTGCTCGGGGTGGGCCCGAGGCGCACTTCCGACAGGCTGTTCCAGGTGCCGCATTCGCTGCACTGGCCCTGCCATTTGGTGAAGTCGGCGCCGCACTCGTTGCACACGTAGGCGGTTTTGGTTTTGGATTTGCTGGCCAAGATTGAGCTCCGATTTGATGGATCATCGCGGATTGGGGAACGGCGGAGCGCAGCGGTATAGACCCGCGTAGGGCGGATAAGCGCGAAGCGCGCATCCGCCGCAATCCAACGTGATACCGACCGGCCACCGAATGCCGGCCTATTGTGGCGCCTGCCCATCCAAGGTCAAGGGCTTTTGCCAAACCGGCGTGCAACTCGGGTATAGTGATGCGCCCGTTGTCATGAATCAGGAATGCTGTCCCGATGGACGAACACCACCAGCCACTGCCCACGCGACCCAGTGGTGGCCGCGTTGCCCAGATATTGACCGAGTGGAAGACCCTGGCACTGCTCGGCGGCCCCATTCTGGTCGCCCAACTGGCACAGATGGCCAACGGCGTGATCGATACCATCATGGCCGGCCACTACAGCGCCGAGGATCTCGCGGCGGTGGGCATCGGCAGCAGCCTCTGGATGCCCCTGCTGCTGTTCTTCTACGGTGTGTTGAGCGCCCAACAGCCCACCATCTCCGGGCATCGGGGCGCAGGGCAACAGGACCAGATCATGCCGGTCACCTGGCAGGGCCTGTACATCGCACTGGTGTCAATGGTGCTGATGGCCGGGCTGTTGCTCAGTGCCGGCCCCCTGATGCCGCTACTGGGGCTGGACGAGGTCACTTCGGCGGTCACCCAGGGCTATCTGCAGGCCTTTGTCTGGGGGGTGCCCGGGCTCCTGCTGATTACCTCACTGCGCGGCCTTACCGATGGCCTGGGACACACCCGCGTGATCATGGTGATCTCGCTGATTTCGACCCTGATCAACCTGCCGCTCAACTACATCCTGATTTACGGCAAACTGGGCGCGCCGGAGCTCGGTGGCGTGGGTTGCGGCTGGGCCACGGCCATCTCCAACACCGCGGCGGCTCTGGTGATGCTTGGCTATCTGAATTTCAGCCGCTATTACCGTGCCTATCATCTGCTGGCCGACTGGGTGGCCCCCAGTTGGCGCCGCATTCGCTCACTGCTCAAACTGGGGCTGCCCATCGGGGCCAGCATGTTTGTGGAGGTGAGCATGTTCGGTGTGATCGCCCTGTTTCTGGCACCGCTGGGGGCCATTGTGGTGGCGGGTCACCAGATCGTGCTCAACATCACCTCGGTGCTCTTTATGGTGCCCCTGAGCCTGGGTATGGCGCTGACCCTGCGGGTGAGCTTTCTGGTCGGCGCCGGCACCCCGGGCACCGCCCGGCTGCTGGCGCGCAGTACGCTACTTCTGGGGCTGACCATCGCCCTGATTCATATGCCCATCGTGCTACTGGGCCGGCATCTACTGGTATCCCTGTACACCAGCGATTCAGAGGTGATTGCGGTGGCCACACAGCTGCTGGTGTTTGCCGCCATTTTCCAGCTCGCGGATATTCTTCAGGTGACCGCCATCAGCGCGTTGCGCGGCTACAAGGACACCCGCCTGCCCCTGCTGATCATGCTGCTGTCCTTCTGGGGAATCTGTCTGCCCCTGGGCTATGTGCTGACCTTTACCGATTGGTTGGTGCCGGCTCAGGGAGCCGACGGTTTCTGGCTGGCGCTGATTGTCGGGCTGTCCTGCGCGGCGGCCATGCTGATCACTCGCCTGTGGCGTTTTTGACACAACTTAACCTCCGCCGATCCGGCCGGCCGGTCAACAGCCCCCATCAAAAGTGCTAATATCCCTTCTCCCGGAGGAAGTGAGAGCCTCCGGGTTCGCCCGCACAGGGTGTACGCTACGCCAATAACCAAAAACAGCCAACCATAGGGTTGTTTAACCGGGAGTAACCTATGCATTCATCAACAACAGAACATCAGCGGAGGCCACTGCGGCGTCTGCATACCTGGCTGGTAGCCGGTGTACTGGCCGCCATCAGCCTGCCTCTGGCAGCCCAGATGGGCCCTGTCCCACAAGAAATTGCGCCGCTGAGCCCGCCTTTTGAAATGCCTCAGCTCGAGCGGCCCAGCTTTCCCGACCGGACGTTCAACATTCGCGACTTTGGCGCGCGCGAAATGTCCAATGATCGTCGGAACCAGATTACCGATGCCGTGCACCAGGCCATTGAAGCGGCCCACAGTGCTGGCGGCGGCCGGGTGCTGATCCCCAAAGGCAAGTGGCTCAGTGGCTCACTGCACCTCAAATCCAACATCAACCTGCACCTGGAAGAAGGGGCCGAGGTGCTGTTCAGCACCGATAAAGACGACTACCTGCCGGTGGTGCACCAACGGCACGAGGGCGTCGAAGCCTACAACTATGCACCGATGATTTATGCGGCCAACGTCAGAAACGTGGCCATCACTGGCAAAGGCCTTCTGAACGCTCAGGGCGACCACTGGTGGGAGTGGTTCGAAGAGTACGGCCCACCGCCTCGTGGTATCGCCACCCAGGTGCCCCTGTCACGCCGCGACTGGGGTAAGGGCGCCGAGAAAGAAGGCATGCGCCCGAGCTTTATGGTGTTCTGGGAGTCCGAGGATATTCTGGTAGAGGGCGTGAAGCTGCTCGACTCACCGATGTGGAATGTGCACCTGATTTACAGCGAGAACATCATTGTTCGCGACGTGCGCATTGATAGCCTGCGCGCCCCCAATGGCGACGGCGTGGTCGTGGACTCCTCGAAAAATGTCCTGATCGAGTACAACCACTTCCAGACCGGTGACGATGCGGTGGTGCTGAAATCCGGCTTCAATGAAGAGGCCCTGAAAATCAACATCCCCACGGAAAACGTCGTCGTTCGTCATTTCGAAGCGAAAAATGTGCGCACCGGCAGTGGTGGTGTGGTATTCGGTAGCGAAACCTCGGGTGGTATTCGCAATGTCTACGTGCACGACGCTTACTTTGACGGTGCGGATCGCGGCATCCGGTTCAAGACCGAGCGCGGCCGGGGCAATGTGATCGAGAACATTTTTGTGCGCGACGTGGTGATGAAGAACATCACCTATGAAGCGATCAATTTCAACAGCTTCTATACCGGCCCGGAGGCCATGGGCGTGGCTCCGACCGCCCGCAACATCCATATCAGTGACGTATCGATTGACGGTGTGCCCACCGCCATTTCACTGATTGGCCTGCCCGAAAAATGGGTGGAGGATGTGACCCTGACCAATGTCACGGTGAAGAATGCTGAAATGGGTGCGCGTATCGTGCGCATGAAAAACCTGAAGATGGAAAACGTCTCCATTGAGTCGGACTCCCTGGCCATGACCATTGATGATGCCTACGAGGTGCATCTCAATAACGTCAGCCTGAGTGATAATGTCAGCGGCGGCCCGCTGCGGGTTGAGGGCCGGTACTCCGGTGCGATTTTTATTGACGGCGGCAACATCAACGAAGATGAGGTCCAACTCGGCAGCGGTGTATCCGAAGAGGTGATCAATCCGGATACGCCGCCTCAGGTCTGGTAAGGTATTGTTGAGCGGCACCGCTGGGTGCCGTAGGTGAGCCTTTTGTTGCGGCGGGTGCGGCCTTTGGCCTTACCCGCCCTACGCGACCGGACGGACTCAGTTCCGGGGCAACTGGAAAAATTTCTCCGCGTTGTAAGCCGTTGTTTCCGCCAGGGCTTCAAACGATTCGTTGCGGCACTGTGCAATCTTCTCGATCACATAAGTCAGAAACGCCGGCTCGTTGCGATTGCCTTTGGGTTTTTTGGGCAGATTGTGAGGCGTCAGGTAGGGAGCATCGGTTTCCACCAACAGGCGATCGGCCGGAATCCGGCTCACCAGTTCGCGCAACTCGCCACCGCGCTTTTCATCACACACCCAACCGGTCACGCCGACATGGCAATCCAGTGACAGATAATCCTCCAACTCGTCCCCCGTACCGGTAAAGCAGTGCACTACGGCTCCCGGCAGTTGATCCCGGTAGCGACGAAGAATGGGCATAAACGCCGCGTGAGCATCCCGCTGATGCAGAAATACGGGTTTGCCGACGTCCGCCGCCAATGCCAATTGCGCTTCAAAGCAGGCCAACTGATCGGGGCGAGGGGAGAAATCACGGTTGAAGTCCAACCCACACTCCCCTATCGCCACCACCTGGGGCTGCTGTACCAGAGTCCGGAGCTGCTGCGCGGCCGCCTCATCCCAGGTTTTCGCCTCATGTGGGTGCACCCCGGCCGTCGCGAACAATCGCCGGCTATCCGACGCCGCCAGCGCCGCCGCGTCCCGGCTGCCCGCCACCGAGGTGCCGGTAATGATCAGCGCATTGATGCCCTGCGCCCAGGCGCTCTCCAGCACCTGCTCGCGGTCCTTGTTGAAACGGCCCGAGGTCAGATTCACTCCAATATCGATCATGATGACGCTCCCACTTGCAGAATCGGCGGCCATCATAGCAAAGCGTCGCTCAGCCTCTCGACTCGAATACTTGGCCAAACCGGCGCCGTTGCCGCTATACTCGCCAGTATGACCGACGCATCCCCCACCAGGGTTACCCACGGCTACCCATGAATTTTCGCTCCCTTGAACAGCGCCACCCCAAAACCCTCAGTTGGATTGTGGCACTGGTGACCCTGATTGCCAGCGGCGCGCTGACCATCGCCTGGATGAGCAAGGAGCGAGACTCCCTGATTCGCGAGCAGCGACTGCTCGCCAGCACCCTGGCGGCCAACCACGCCCGAATCATTGAGGCCAACCTGCGCCATTCGCTCTCGGCGGCCTACACCCTGGCCACCTACGTGCGCAACGTCCGCAATGTGGGGGAGCGGTTTCAGACCGTGACCGAGGACATGCTGCAACACTACCCGGATGTTCAGAGCCTGTCCCTGTCGCCGGGGGGCATCATTCGCTATGTGAGCCCGCTCGAGGACAACCGGGCGGCACTCGGCTTCAATCAGCTTGCCGATCCCGAGCAGGGACGGGAGAGTCGGCTGACCCTCGAAGACAACGAGTTGAGAGTGGCCGGCCCCTTGCGCCTGGTCCAGGGCATGGACGGCATAGTCGCTCGCTATCCCGTGACGGTTAATGGCGCGTTCTGGGGCTTTGCCAACGTGACCCTGAGGTTGGACCGCCTGCTTGAGGTCGCCCGGCTCGACGAGCTGGAGCGCCAGGGGTACCACTATGAGTTGAAACGCCTGGAGCCGCCCCCCGGTGAGCCCGCCAACATCTCGGGCAATGCGCCTCAACCGCTGAATCAGCCGGTGGAACAGCGCATCGAGGTGCCCAACAACCCCTGGGTACTCTCCATTGCCCCGGCCCGCGGTTGGCTTCAGGGTTCCTGGTACTTCATGGCCTGGGGGACTGTTCTGCTCCTCCCTCTGCTACTGGGCTACCTCGCCAAGGTTCTGCTCGAACTGCGCTGGCACAAGCGCCACCTGGAGCGCGAAGTGGCCAACCGCACCGACGAGCTGTTGACCAGTCTGGACCGCTACCGTTCGTTGATCGCCGCCTCCAATACCGGTGCCTGGGAATACTTCCACGCCGACGATTACCTGGAGTGCAGTCCGGAATATTTTTCCATGCTGGGCCGCTACCTGAGCGACTACCCAACGGACGGCCGCCCTAACCTGACCCAGGCCTGGGCCGAATTGATCCACCCCGAGGACCGCGCCAACGCCGTCGCCGTATTCAAGGACTACATCGACCAGGGCGCCGAGGGCACCTACGAAAACCGCTTCCG
>NZ_DFTP01000014.1:0-404 GCF_002381585.1 Marinimicrobium sp. UBA4209 | reverse complement strand
AGAAAATCGTCATGATCAATAACGCCTTTACCCGAATCACCGGCTACACCGAGGAAGAGGCCTTGGGTCAAACCCCCAAAATGCTCGCCTCCGGACGTCACGATCACGCTTTCTACCGGGAAATGTGGCACGACATCACCCGCCGCGGGTTCTGGCAGGGCGAGGTTTGGAACCGGCGCAAGAACGGTGAGATCTATCCGGAGTGGTTGAGCATCAGCCAGATCACCACCGACGATGGCGTGCCCACCTATTACATCGGTATTGTCAGTGACATCAGTCGGCTGAAAGAGGACCAGGAAGAGATTCACCGCCTGGCCTACTACGACCCACTGACCAACCTGCCCAACCGCTCCCTGCTGGAAGAGCGCGCCGCCTTTGCCCTGAGAATCGCACAGCGCAACCAC